>CAMEUC010000011.1 GCA_945937855.1 uncultured Clostridium sp.
GGCCTTATAGGCCGATATGAAAATCCCCCAGTTATACTGGGGGATATTTATTTATATGCTTTTTGTCGAATTTAGTCGAAAGTAAAAAATCCTTAAAACATAATGGTTTATTTATTGTTTAGTAATAATTAGTATAGATTGAGTTATATATTAGTTATATGACTCAATCTAAGCAGTATTATTAATCCAAAACAAAAATGGAAGAACCTTCTTATTCCATTTTTGTTTTTTATTTTATTTTTCTAATTTTTGCCACAAAAAATCCCTCATATAGTTCATTTGGTTTTACACATATTGTTCCTTTTATTTTACTTGGTAATTGTGGAATTTCTTCCCTTCCTTCAAATTCTATTGGAACTATTTCGCATTCATCATTCTTTAATATTTTATTTACAATTTCTTCATTTTCACAAGATAGTATTGAACAGGTTGAATATACCATATCTTGTCCTGGTTTCAATACTTTTATTGCCTTTTTTAATAGTTCAAATTGTGTTTTTGTACACTTATCTATTAGTTTTTTTGTAAAATATTTTTCTATATTATTATCTTCTGCATTTAATGTTCCGCTTCCACTACAAGGACTATCTAATAATATTTGATCAAATGAGAAAAAATCACTTATTTTTCTACTATCTGTTTCCATTACATATACAGAGCTCGCCCCTTGTTTTTGAATATTATATTTTAGTTTTTCCGCACGTATTTTGTTCATTTCACATGCAGTTATATGTGCTTTGTTATTTGTTAATGCAGCCATTTGCGTTGTTTTTCCTCCTGGTGCTGCTGCCATATCTAATATGTCTGTTTTTTCTTGTGGTTTTAATATAATTGGTGGTAACATTGAGGATAAGCTTTGTAAATATATTTCTCCATTTTTATATATTTCTAAATTTTGAAGTTCTTTTTCTGTGACATTTTCTACAATATATGCATTATTACTCCAAGCTACTTTTCTTGTTTCTATCCCTGCCTTTTTTAATTCTTGTTCTACTACTTCCTTTGACCCTTTTAATGTGTTTACTCTAAATGTTGCCTTTCTTTTTACTAGGTAACCTTCTAGAATTTGTTTTGCTAATTCCTTGCCATATTGCTCTTCTAACATTTCAATTAAAAACTCTGGTATGTTCATTTTTCTTCTCCTGCCAATTATTATACCATATTGTGTATGTATTTGGAATATTTTTTAGCATTTTCTAACACATATCTGTTAAAGTTTAATATAAAAATAAATATATTTTGCCTGAACTATAACGCATATCTTTTTCAATTTTTTCATTTGATATTTTCATAATATAAAAAACTAAATAATGGATTTTACTGCCTAGATTTTAGCAGATTTTTGATTTAAACTTTTAGAATTTAAAATTTTTTATAAATATCGCCTCTATTATCAGCGCCTATAACATCGATATAGATTTCATTTTCATACCATTCAAATATTATCCTATAGTCTCCGGACTCTCATTCTGTATATATTCTTATAATTTTTTAGTCCTTTTACATCTCCTTTAGGTAATATTTGAATAGCATCATAAATTCGTTTTCTTTGAAAAAGAGGTTGCTTGTCTATAAATTTTTTTGCTTTTTTCTTTATATTAATAATATACTTCATTATAGCAACCCCTCCTCTTTCAAAATGTTTTCTAGCGGAATTGCCTCTTCCATTTCTTTTTTCCTTTGTTCTTCAGTTAAAGAATACTCTTTTAATAATAATAATTTTTCTGTTACGTCCATTTCTTCCAATTCTTCAACTTGTAGATCTGGCATTGTTTCTAAAAGTTTTACATCTAGCAGTTTTTCTGCAATTTTTTCTAT
Source organism: uncultured Clostridium sp. (assembly GCA_945937855.1). GTDB lineage: Bacteria > Bacillota > Clostridia > TANB77 > CAG-508 > UMGS1933. Next base: position 1,819 of record CAMEUC010000011.1, read on the forward strand.
TCTTTTAGCTTCTTCAATGCTTAAATGATATGAAATATTGTTAATGTCTATTAATGTTTGTTTAAATTCTTCGCTCATATAAATCACTCTCCTCACAAGAATTAGTATATCATAGATTTTATATAATTGCTAGAATTAAATCCAATCTCCGTATTTTTTTATATATATTTTCTTAGCAAATATTGCTGCTACACAATATAGTGCTGTTACTCCAATTATTACATTTAAATATTTTAGTGTTACTGGCACTAATCCAATTGATTTTCCTAAGAATGTGTATGGTACTAATACTCCTATAATACTTAATAATATTGATGAAAAATATACCATTTTATTGGCATTACTTTGTATAAATGGCATTTTAGCAGTTCTTATAATATGCATTCCTGTAAGGTTAGAGACTATACTATAACTAAACCATACTGTTTGGAATACTGCTGCTTCCCTAATTCCAAATATAAACCATAATGAAGCAAATACTAGCATGTCAAAGGCTGAACTTAATGGCCCCATGAAAAGCATGAAATGTTTTAAATCTTTTACATCAAATTTTTTAGGGCTTTGCAAGTATTCTTTATCTACATTATCAAATGGTAACGTCAGTTGTCCAAAATCGTATAATAAGCTTTCTACTAATAATTGTATTGGTGTTTCTGGTAGGAAAGGTAAAAATACACTTGCAATTATTACAGACATAACTTCTCCAAAGTTAAAGCTTACTGCCATTTTTATATATTTCATTAAGTTTCCAAATGTTCTTCTTCCCTCTGTTACACCATCTAAAAGTACATTTAGGTCTTTTTCTAAAAGAATTATATCTGCTGTTTCTTTTGCTATATCAACTGCTGTATCTACAGAAACCCCTACATCTGAATTTGTAAGTGATGGTGCATCATTAATTCCATCTCCCATATAGCCAACAACATTTCCACTTTCCTTTAAAATCCTAACTATTCTTGCTTTTTGTATTGGTGTTAATTTAACGAAAACATTTGATTTTCTAAGTAACCTTAGAACTCCGTTATCTGCTAATTTATCTATTTGGCTACCTGTTATAATTTTATTTGTGTTTATATTTACTTTTTTACAAATGTTTTTCGTAACTGCTGCATTATCTCCAGTTAGTACTATTACTCTAATTCCAGCATTATTTAATTTTTCTATTGCAATACGTGCACTTTCTTTTGGTGGATCTAAAAATCCAACAAATCCAACTAGTGACATTTGTTTTTCATCTTCAACACTAAATGTTTCTATGTTATCTACATTTTTCTTTTGGCAAACAGCAACTACTCTTAAGCCTTCTTCATTTAATTTATTTGCTATTTCTCTAATATTGTCTTTTATTTCTTTTGTTATTGGTATAATCTCGTGGTTGTAATCTATGGTATTACAAATACTTAATATTTCTTCAACAGCGCCTTTTGTTATTAATAATTTACCATCATCATTCGAAACTACAACCGATAGTCTTCTTCTAGTAAAATCAAATGGAATTTCATCTACTTTTTTGTACTCGTTTACTAGATTACTTAAATTATTCTTTAAGGCTCTGTTAATTACAGCCTCATCTATACTTCCTTTCAATCCTGTTTGAAAATATGAGTTTAAAAATGCATGTTTTAATACTCTTATATCTTCATTTCCATATACATCTAAATATTTTTCTAGCACTATTTTATCTTCTGTGAGTGTTCCTGTTTTATCTGTACATAAAATGTTCATTGCTCCAAAGTTTTGTATAGAGTCTAACTTTTTTACTATTGTCTTTTTCTTAGACATTCTTACTGCGCCTTTTGAAAGGCATGATGATAAAATGACTTGAAGTAATAGTGGTGTTATTGTTATTGCAATTGCTACTGCGAATGTGAATGATAATATATAGTCGTGTTTCCAAGCATTTAATATGAATACAATTGGAATCAAAACTATCATAAAACGAACTAGGAGTTTACTAATACTTTCTATTCCTTTTTGGAAGCTAGTTTTTGGTTTCCCTTGAGTGAGAGTATATGCTACTTTTCCAAAATAAGTGTCATCACCTTTTTTTATGACGACCGCTTTTGCTGTTCCACTTATTACATTTGTTCCCATAAAACATATGGTGTCTAAGTCTGTTATACTCTCTATTTCATTTATGCTCCTTAATTCTGTGTTTGTAACTTTTCTTACCGCATCAGATTCACCTGTAATAGATGATTGCCCTACATATAGGTCTTTAGATTCTATGATACGAAGGTCTGCTGGGATCATGTCTCCTGCTGATAAAACTACAATGTCCCCTAAAGTTACTTCTTTTAGTGGTATTTTTATTTTTTTACCATCTCTTATTACTGTACTTGTTGTTTCAACGAGTTCTTTTAATTTCTGTGCTGCTTTATTTGAACGGAACACTTCAAAGAATTCAAGTAATGTACTTACTATAATTAGCACAATTATTACTATAATGTTGGCTGGACTAGGGTTTTCTGGCAAAATTATATCTGTATAAACTAAGATAAAGCCTATTCCTAATAATATACTATTAAAAGTACTAAATAGGCTAGATAATAAATAGTTATACCATTTTTTGGGTTTTGATTGTTTTATTTGATTTAACCCTAAATTTTTAAGTCTTTCTTTTGCTTCTTCTGTTTCTAATCCTTTTTCTGTTATTTTATATTTATTTTTAAATTCTTCTACTTCTAATACTGCATCTTCTCCATAATATTTTTTTACGTCTATATCTTCTTTTTTTATGTTTTGCATATTATCAACTCCTATTTTATCTAGTATATCACTAAAATATAAAAAATAAATATATTTTTTTAATTTAATATAATTTTATCAAAACACATATCCCCTAATTACATTGATTTTTTCTATTTTTATTTGTATACTATTAACATATGCGAAATTATAATAGGAGGAATAGTTATGATAGAAATTAAGGAATATGATAATAAATATGCCGAAGAATTGTCTAAAATAATTATACAAAATTTGTTGGAGGTAAATTCTAAAGATTATGGATTAGAATATGTAAAACAATCTGCGGAGAAATTCACTGTAGAAGCAATTGAAAAAAAATTCCCAAAAAGAGCAAAAGTATTTGTAGCTTTAGAAGATGGCAAAGTTATTGGTACTGCTGGCATAGATAAATCTTTGTATAATGATGACGGCGAATATTATATATTAACTGTATTTGTTGATATAGCTCATCATAAACAAGGCATTGGTAAAATGCTTATTGGCGAAATAGAAAAATTTGCTAATAGCATTCATGCAAAAAAATTAGTTATACCTGCTTCTATTACTGGGTGTGAGTTTTATCATAAATTAGGATATGAATATGCTAATGGCAAGAAAGAATTAAACGAAGAACAAATGTACATTATGGAGAAATATTTATAAATATTAATTTTCACGGTCGTTTTTGTGTTGACTGACTCTAATAATATACTTTTAGGAATTTGGCAGAAGTATATAATAGAAAATGAATAAATATTATGGTACTTATATTCCATAATATTTATTCATTTAAAACTACTTCCTATATTAATTTCTTCCAATATTCTTCTTTAAATCCAATAAAAATGCCTTTATCTGATATTAACACTGGTCTTTTTATAAGCATCCCGTCACTTGCTAACAATTCTATTTTTTCTTTATCACTCATGAATAATAATTTTTCTTTTAAATTTAATTCTTTATATTTTAGTCCACTTGTATTAAACCATTTTTTAATATCTTCATTACTATTTTTTATCCATTTAGTTAGTTCTTGCATTGTTGGGGTTTCTTCAACAATATTTCTATCTAAATATTCAATATTGTTTTCTTCTAACCATTTTTTAGCTTTCTTACAAGTAGAACATTTGGGATATTCTATAAAAATATTTTTCATATCATTTCACCTCTATTTTTTTATAATTATAACACTTTATATGAATTATTTAAATACATTTATGGTTAAAATGTATCTAAACTACTTATTACTCGCTACACCTGTAGCAATTTTGCTTAACAAACATTCGGAAAATTTTAGCAAATGCTTTTTATTTTATGAGTTGTGTGGATAATGTCAGAAATTATGACCTTCGGGTTATGAGAATTTAATTGTGATTTTTGAGAAATTTTGTTAACTTGAGTTTTTATTAGTTTTAATAGGGTTAGAACAAATTGGCGAAATTATGAAATTGGTTAAATTTTGTACTTTTTGGCAGCGATTGTCCCCAATTTGTCCCCAATAATTTTTAATAAAAATGGAGGTTTTAATAATGAAAATTTGTGATATTTTAAATAATAAAGAAAGTGAAAAATTATTAAAGGAATGGTTAGAATTTAGAGAGGAAGAATTATCTCATATGGATGAAAATGATCAAAAGCATTTAATTAATTTTGATGATTATTCTGAAAAGATTTTAAATAATGTTTCTAGTGAGAATTACAACTATGTTTCTAAAAAATTAGATTTAATCTATGAGGATTTTATGGAGTATTGTGCTTATTGGAATGATAAGTATTATATGAGTGGATTTAGTGATGCAATTAAGTTGATTGTTAATGGGTTGAAACTATAATTTAGCATAAAAACAACAAAGTGAGAAATTTACCATATTGCAAATTTCTCACTTTTATACTATTCAAATTCAATTTCCTGCTCTGCTATATTATATAATTCTAGTCTATTTTCAACATCAACTTTGTTAATAAGCCATCCCTTAAAAGAACATTGTCTTATAAATTCATCATATCTGTTAACTCCATTAATTTCTTTAAGTGTTATAACCACTCCAAATTTTATTCCTTTTCCGTCACCTTTACCAAGTCTATCTTTTGACTTTACACTTAGTCCCCAAGATGCATTTTCATATACTTTTTTTGGACGAGCTGTGGTTTTATATTCTTCAACAATATGCTTAACATTATCCCACTTTCTATTGTACTTTCTAGCATCTCCTTCAAATACTCTTCCATCTTCATCTGATTGTTTATTATTGTTTATAGTCTTTATTGTAATGTTTCCCTTTTTATTTTGCATAACTCTACCGAAATACAAATCCAACTCTGTATTAGTATAATCTACTCCTTGATTTCTAGTACACTTCGGAAAATAACACAAAGTTGCCTTTGCTATGTATGGACATTTTCCTTTATCAAGTGGTACTGGAATTCCATATGTATATGTATCATAATCTGTGGATTCGCTTTCTATATAAAATTTTATTTCATTTCTTTCTGAATTAATTATATCCTCTATTCTAATTGGAACTCTACCAAATCCATAATATTCTGCCTTTGCATCATCTACTACATCCCATCCAGTTGCAGAATCAATAATTAAAGCTTTTGCTATTTCTCTTGATAGCTGTAATTTATATATTAGATATGCCATTTTTCTTGAAATCCATGGTGCAGCAAATGAAGTCCCCGAATTCATCTTTTGTCCTGTTCCTATACATGTTCTTAATTTTTCTCCTTCATCTCCTCCATAATAACATATATCTGGTTTATTAAAAAATGATAATACTTTTCCTCTTCTTGCATACGAAACTTTTTCACCATTTCTTTTTACCGCATTAACAACTAAAGAATTAATAGAGTCCGCTGGCGATCCAATTTTATCTTGTTGTTTTTCTGTTTTATTTGTTCCTGCTACAACAAAAATAATATCATATTTATTCTCTAACATATCTAGCAAAGCTCCTTCTTGTGATATAAAATTCTTATCAATTTCCATATTAGACCCTAATGAAAGATTCCAAACTTTTATATCTAAATTATTTTCAACTATAGTTTTTATTCTTCTCATTATTGAAAATGTACTATTGTTTCCATGATGTGCTATGCAAAAGTGCTTAACTCTAAATCTTCCACATCCATCATCTAATTTAGGATTTATAGATGGGCCATCTACTATAATTGAATCAACAGCTGTACCATGTTTTTTATCTTCTTCGGTAATATCCCCTAGATCTTCCATATACCTTTCATCGTAATCAACCCACTTTTCGAAATACACTCTTTTGTCAAATGCTGTATCTAACACTCCTATATATGGTTCGTCTACTGGTTTTGGAAACTCAGCTACATTTTTAGCAACTTGTTCTAATTCTAATATATCCTCTGCTTCATATTCTTTAGGCAATTCATAATTCGATATATCTTCTACTGCCATTGATATTAAATATGGGGCATGTCTTACTAAAATTGATAATGCATCTTTATATAATATAACTGTATTATCATCCAAAATATTAAGCTCTTTACCTGTAATTCCTAGCTCTTCCAAAATCTCTTTTGATTTTTTGTTCACATCATATAAAGTTATTGCTTGATTTTCATTGAGTTCTTTATCATATTTAGGATATGTTAATCTTGTTACTATTGAACAATCTGTTACTACCTCCATAAATGTAGTTTTTGATATACTATATTTTGAAAAATCTATTGAACCTATCTTTTTTTCATCTTCATTACTAAATTCACCATTAAATATTTCTTTCATAATATTTATACATATTTGTATTTTATCAATATTAAACTGTAAATTCTCTAATGGTATAAAATATGTTATAACATGATAAGGATTATTTTCGTCACCCTCATATTTAGCCCCTTTTATTAGGTCAGAAGTATTTTCATTTGAATTTTTAAATAATATAGTCTTTATCCTTTTACTTTTCGGAACTATCCTATTATATTCAACATTAATCAAAGTTCCATTAATCAGTTCTGTTCTCTTTCCCCAATATTCTTTTAATTCTTTAAGATTATTTATTATATTCTCTAATTGTTCCACTTTAACTTCTGTATTTGCTGCTAAATTACTTCCTCCTCCACGTGCTGGGTTACTTCTAGCAGTTAACTGCCCTTTTAATTGAATCAAACTATTCATTATTTAACCCCCTTGAAATTGTACTTTTAGGTATACCTGTTAAATTCTCTATTTCTCTTATAGTAAATTTTTGTTCTTGTAATTTTTTTATACTTTCTTTAATATTTACATTATTTGCAGTTTCGTATAATCTTGTTAAATAGTCATATTCACTTGTTGAATCACTAAAAGCTAAAGCAGTACGTATCAGATTTTTTAAATCTCCAGGATAAGGTATTGGATTTAATGTTCTTATAATCTTTTTAAACAATTTAATATCTCTTATAGCTGATGGAAATTTTTCTATGTATTCACTCAATATCGAAACGGAAATATCTAGTAAATCTTCTTGTGAATATCTATTAAAATTAATAATCTTATCAAATCTTCTTATAATAGCTCTATCAAAGGATTTATATAAATTAGTTGTTGCAATAAAAACTATTCTTTCATTTAATTTATCTAACTCTTTTAATAATGTTGATGTTGCTCTTCCCATTTCTCTCAAATCATTGCTATTTAATCTATCTAAAGCAAGTGCATCTATTTCATCAAATAATATAATTATTTTTTCTGGATGTGGCAAATGATTTATCTCATCAAAAATAGTATTTATATTCTTTGAAGTTTGACCTAACTTACTATCTATAATCGTATCAAATTCTGCTTGATATAATTCTCTATTCAATATTCTAGCTATATGTTTTACTGTTTCTGTTTTTCCTGTTCCAGGTGCTCCTTCAAACAAAAATTTATTAACCCCAATATTTTTGCTTATTGCATTTACTATACCTACAATATCATTTTTTATTTCTACTGGTAATGGTAATGAAGCATTGCTAACTTCTATTTTTGTAAAAAATTCTGACCCAGATTCATAAGATTGTGGTACAAAAGTATTTACATCTGATAGCAATGCTATTATATATTCTGCTACTTGATAATCTCCATTTTGGTCAAAATCTTTTGCGATTTCATATGCTTCATTTCTAAAGCTCTCATCATTATTCTCTATATAATATTTTATTAAATTTAATATATTTTTCTTTTTCATAATACCACCCTTTACATTATACTTTTCTTGATTTATTTTGTCAATAGTGTTTCAAAAAAATATTTTTTGTCCCACTATTGACATCTTGAAATTTATGTATTATAATCTCTTTAGCAATAAAAAACATCCCAAGTGTTATAAACAACTTGAAATGCTTACTAACAAATAACTTCTCGCAAAAGTATTGTTAAAATCATTATAACACTTTCTATTGTTAGAAGTCAACACTTTTGGCTTCTTTGGGATAGAAAGGAGCATAATTTTTATGAAAGCAACTAAAATAAAAATGAAACCTGGCTGTAGCTCTTCAAATAATTTGCAAGAAATAGATAAAATCTATTTAGAGGGATGTCAAGAAGATGGGTACTATTACAAATCAGCAGTGCATGATTTTTTAAAAAGTAATCCAGGTAGCATCCAAGTAAATATATATCCCTATCCAGATTTACAACCAATTGTAAGTCAAAATGGCGAAAAATATGTTAGATCTGAACCTGACTACACAGGAAAAGATAACCTATTGAAGCTTCCAAGAGAATAATTTCACTCATATAAAATAGATATCTATATGATATCTATTTTATTATTTATGTATATTGAAATCTATTCAAAAGTACTCTCAAATTCCAATGGTACAATATCTTCATAAAGCAATGTATATTGAAAATTAACTTGTCTATAATCATGATAATGTCCAAAATACCATTTCTTAAATTCACATTTTTCTGATATTTCTTGCAAATAATCTGTTAAAACATCTCTTTTATATGATGGGTTTAATAATGTTTGTATACTTGTTGGGCAACAATGCGTAATAATATAATCTACCTTATAATTTACTTTTTTTAAATTTTTTATTCCGTTTTGCATTTCTTCTTCAGTTGGAAGCTCTAAATCCCACCATGAAAAATCTCTAATTCTAAAATATGCTCCTCTTTTACGATATTCATATATTCTTTCTTCTTCATCCAGATTTAATATTCCATCCTGTATATCATGTGATCTAGCACCGCCAAATGCAAAGATTTTCTTACCATCTATGTCAAAGATTTCACCTCTCATTAAATGAAATACTGAATCTCTTATTTTATTTACTTTACCACCATGCCATTCTTCTACAGGATAATTGTATAATCTTGTAAAATTTTCGTGATTACCATCTACAAATAATGTTGTAAAATTCTTTTCATTTAGATAATCCAACCAATACTTTTCTTTTATGTTTTCTTTTTCAAATGTCCAAACTCCACCAAAGTCGCCACATATTATTACATAATCATCTTTGGTCATTTCATTTTGAATTGGGAATTTTTCAATTAAAAATTTGCTAAAATCAGCATGTGTATCTCCTGTAATGTAAATCATAATTTTCACCTTCTTCTATAGTTCTTCTTTAGAATATACTTTTCCAAATTTGCTTGGAGTGAAATACTTAACTTCTCCATTATCATTTATAGAAAAAATATGTAAGCACAAAACTTCTGCTATTTCCTTTGGTATTCTTCTTAATGCAACTTGAGCTGATTCCCAATATAGACCTAATCCATATTTATATGCATGATTTATTCCTGATATTTTTCCATCTTCTTTTGAAATAGAATATCTTTTTACATCCATTCTTGTTATTATTTGTCCTAATGCATTAAGCCAACCTTCTCTATTAATTGATTTGGCAGACTTTGCATAAGATTTACCTTTACACTCAATATAAAAATATTCACTATTTCTTTTTCCACCAACTAATTTTATATCAACTGGATCTATGTCAAGTTTTTGGACACTTTTTTTGAGAATTTTTTTATTTTCATGAGACCACTTTCATCACTCTATTATATTCTAAATTTATATTGGTATAAATGGTATACAGAGCTCCTTACGTCGCCATTTACACCAATACAAATTTAGAATTTTTTGTATTTAAGGAAGGTTTTGTGAAATTGTAAGTGTTTTTTTAGGCTACTTCACTTTCAAGTTCACATGGCACTTTATATCCAATTGATGAATGGATTCTCTTTCTGTTGTACCAACCTTCTATAAATTCAAATATCGCTAATTTTGCTTCTTCAAAAGTTTCGTACTCATGTAAATTTACTTCTTCTTTCTTTAATATGGCATTGAAGCTTTCCATACTTGCGTTATCATACGGATATCCCTTTTTGCTGTAAGAATGTCTTAAATTTAATTCTCGTAAGTATTCTTCAACTTTATTTGATGTATATTGTGAACCTAAATCACTATGAAATATTGCTTCCTTCCTAAATTTTCCTTTCTTTCTTGCATTCTCTATAGCCTTGATTACTAAATCTGCATCCATATTTTTTCCATAGCTATATCCAATTACACTTAAACTATATAAATCCATTACTATTGCTAAGTATGTCCAACCTAGCTCTTTTGTGTATATGTATGTAATGTCTGAAACTAGTTTTTCTCTAAGATGTTTAGCTTTAAATTCCTGTTTTAATAAATTGGGTTTATTTGTATCATCAACTTTATTTTTTGCTGGTCCTGGATTATATTTTTTTATAATGACAGATTTTATGTCTAATATCTTCATTCTTCTTGCAACTCTTTTTTGGCTAACTTTAATCCCATATTTTTCCAACTCTTTCTTTATTTTGGGTGATCCATATCTTCCTTTTGAATTGTTATATTTTTCTAATATCTTCTTGTCTAATTCTTTGTTGCTTTCTTTGTAGCTGTTTACTTTTCCTTCTTGATGATAATAATATACTGAACGCGGCACTTTTAGTACCTTGCATAACAATCTTACATTATGTCTATCCTTATTTTTTTCTATGAACTTTATTCTTTCTTCTATTTCTGCGTGAATATGGCAACCGCTTTTTTTAGTATTTCATTTTCTTCTTTAGCTTGAGCTAATTCCTTCTTTAAACGTTTAATTTCATGATTTGTAGTTATTTCATTATTTGCAACCTTTATTTTTCCATATTCCTTTATCCATCTATATAATGTTGCTTCTGCAATGCCATATTCACGTTTAATTTCTACCACTGGCTTTTTATTTTCGTATAATTCTACAATCATCTTTTTAAAATCTTCATCATAACTTTTCTTCTTAGTCATTCTCGACACACTCCTTTATGATTAGTGTACATAATCTATTATACACCCTCTCATAAAATGTGTCCATATATCTATTCTAACACCACAACACCATGTTGGTGTAATTCACTTTTTTTGACTTTTTCTTCATGCCAATTACCATTTTCTTTATTTATCATAAATTCTATAACTTTATTTACAACAAATTGTTCATTTATTTTTTCGCTCAATTGATTTTATCTCCTTTTAGATAACCTAATTTTATTTTTCAATTATTTAATTAAGTTTATCTTATACAAAAATTTATATAAATCGATAATATACATACATAAAAATTCTGCCTCATTTTGTTTCATTATATCGTTTGTATGTGCAAATGACTTATTGTTTCTAGAATAATCAAAACTTTTCATTATTTTTTTAGAAGATGATAATATATCTTTTGTAATTCCCTCTTCAAATATTTCATTGTCATGTATATATTTTAATAATTCACCATATAATGCATCTAACGATTTGTCTTTTATATCTATTTTTATTTGTTCACATAATACTTCAATATATCCTTTAAAAAAAGTATGTAATCTATCTATTGCTAATTCAAATTGCTTTTTTACAATTTTTTCGTTAATGTCATTTATTAATAAATCTACTCTTTTTTGACTTTTAAATATTTCTTTATCAAATGTTATACTTTTCTCTAATTTTTTTAGTCTTTTTATATACTTTTCAATTTCATCAATATTGTTTTTGCAAAAATATTTTCTCTTTTTTCCATATTCTTTAATTCCTTCTAGAATCATTATTACATATGAATCATCCTCTATCTTTAAAAACATTTTTAATCTTTTCATTTTTGATCCACCATCTTCTGCTTCATATTTATCATTATATATGTCTAATCCTGTATATGATTCCACAAATTCTTTAAATGTAGCATTGGTAAAATCCCATACTAGTCCCTTATCTTTAGTTTTTTTCTCTATTATCTTTTGTATTACTAATATATCTGTTGCATTTAAATTTGACATTTTATTCCTCCATTCTCCAAAAGTATATCATAATTTGATTAAAATTACTATATTTCTTCAGATAATCATTATTATGAGAAGTTTGAAGATGGTACTATCAATGATATTACTGATGAGATTCCATTTGAGATTCCAAATAGTTGGAAATTTACTCGTGTATATAATGTTGCAGATATTTATACTGGAAATAGCATATCTGAATCTATAAAACAACAAAAATATTCTAAAATATTGGAAGGATATGATTTTATAGCTACAAAAGATGTTGGATTTGACAATAAAATTAATTACGATAATGGTATAAGAATACCATTTAATGAAGAAAAATTTAAAATTGCTTATAAAAATACAACTATTATGTGTGTTGAGGGAGGAAGTGTTGGAAGAAAAGTTGCTTGCTTAAATAAAGATGTTTGTTTTGGTAATAAACTTGTTACTGTTAATTCATTTTTATTGAATCATAAATATATTTATTATATTTGTCAAACACCATTATTAAGAGATTTTATAAAATCAAATCTAACTGGAATTATAGGTGGAATAAGCATTAATAAATTAAAACAATTTTTATTTCCAATACCACCATTAAAAGAACAACAACGTATTGTAAAGAAAATTGAATCAGTTTTACCATACATTGAAAGATATGATTGTATATATAGCAAATTAGAAAAATTAAATAATTCATACAAAGAAGAACTAAAAAAATCAATTTTACAATATGCTATACAAGGAAAATTAGTTAAGCAAGATTTAGAAGATGGATCAGCAGAAGTTCTAATTAATAAAATACTAGATGAAAAAAGAGAACTAATAAAGTCTAAACAAATGAAAAAAGAAAATTTGTCAGTAATATATAAAGATTCTACTGATAATCAATTTTATGAGAAGTTCGATGATGGAACTATTAACAATATTACAGATGAGATCCCTTTCGATATACCACGAAATTGGTGTTGGGCTAGA
>CAMEUC010000012.1 GCA_945937855.1 uncultured Clostridium sp.
TTTTTATCACTGCCCCATCCAAGAAAATGTAATTCACTTTGTTCATACATTTTCTAAGGCGGTCACCCCGGAATCGTTCTAAAAATAAAATATATAATCCCTGCGTTTGGCTACCTTATTGCATAAATTGATCTTTTTCAAATGGGAAAGCACCCCTAAAGATGCTTTCTCATCTTTAGGGGTGCTTTTTATAACACGGTTCCACCCTAATTTTATCTTAATTTTAGACTATATCGCGTCTTACACGTCTAACTTTTAATTAGAAAACTCCGAGGTAGTTTTTCAAATACGTTTTCTAAGATTAGCTTTCAGCGCATCCACTAATCCTCTCTTTTAGAAACCTTTATTTTACTTTGTCTCATCATCGTTTTTTTATTTACACTAATTATTATTATACTCTTTTTATGAGTTTTGTCAAGTAGTTTACTTGCAAAATCTATGATTTCCTATTGTTACTGTAACTGGTCTTGACCATATCCATGAACTAGTTGCTGTTTTTGGATTGAAATAGTATAAAGCTCCATAACTTGGATCCCAACCATTCATTGCATCTTGGGCTGCATTTTTTGCTGTTTGATTTGGTGTTAAATTTATTTGTCCATCATTTACTACACTAAATGCACCTGATTGATATATTACTCCTGATATTGTATTAGGGAAAGATGAACTTTTTACTCTATTTAATACAACCGCTGCAACTGCAACTTGTCCGAGTGTAGCTTTCTCCTCGTGCTTCGGCATAAACTAGACGCGCTAACAGATTCAAATCTGTTGTATTATTTGTTTGAGAAGTAGAAGTAGTAGTCGAATTAAATATTCCCATTGCAGCTAAAGTTTTAGGCCCCGCAATTCCATCTACAACTAATCCATTCTTAGATTGGAACCACTTTACTGCTGCAAGAGTTTGACTTCCATAAATTCCATCTATATTTCCATTATAATATCCCCATCTTTTTAGTTTTGTTTGAATTAGCCTTACTTCTTCTCCTCTTGAACCATATTTTGATAAAGCATATACAGAGTTCGTATCTTCTTTTATAAAAATATTGTACGTAAAAAATGAAATTATAGTTACAGCAAGTAATATTATTGCTATTGTTTTTCTTTTTCGCATAAAAAAACCACCTTTGAAACTTTTTTCTTATTATTTCCAAAAGCAGTTTTTTTATGCAAATTCAAATTTTATATAGCTTTCGCTGTGATTTTATTTTTTTGGTGGAGATGGAGGGAGTTGACGAGCCGCGTCGGGAAAAATGTCCACTGGACATTTTTCTTTTCCTCCTTTTCAACTCCTCCAATTTAACACACAAAAACAAAACCACAGCTTTCGCTGTGATTTTATTTTTTTGGTGGAGATGGAGGGAGTTGACGAGCCGCGTCGGGAAAAATGTCCACTGGACATTTTTCTTTTCCTCCTTTTCAACTCCTCCAATTTAACACACAAAAACAAAACCACAGCTTTCGCTGTGATTTTATTTTTTTGGTGGAGATGGAGGGAGTTGAACCCTCGTCCAATAATTTTTCCACATAGATTTCTACGAGTGTAGTTTGTTATTGTTTTTTTCCTCTATTCCTTGCAAACAAACACGCTTGGAATTTTGGTAGCCTTTTTTTACCCATTATCCCCAAGGCAAGAATAACTTTGTTTCCTACTTTAGTCGACGCCTTATCCATAACAGTAGGCTTTATGGTAAGACGACACTGCACCTAGGCAGCGTATGCTAATTGATTATCAGCGTTTATTTTTATTTCGCTTTTTTTAAGTGGCCAAAGCGACCATCCACTACTCGCTACCTATGCTTCTAAATTACTGTCGAAACCCATTACATCCCCATAACACTTACTTTAATATTATACTATCTTTTTTTAATTTATACAACTATTTTTTTATTATCTCTTGCATATTTTTTTGTTATATGTTAATATAATTTAGTAATGTTTTTAGGGGTATAGTGTTAATGGTAGCACATCGGTCTCCAAAACCGCCTGTGAGGGTTCGAGTCCTTCTACCCCTGCCACGTCGCAATCGATTATTATTTTATTGGGGGCTACTTTATTTCATGGAGGTTTTTTACATGAATAGTAGTTTTTTTTATTCTACTTTTGTAGTTATTTTTATTTCTGTTGTTTTTATTATTTTTTGTTTTTCTTCTGTAGTTACCACTTTATCTTATAGTAATAACCAAATTTTAATTTCAAATGATACTATATCCTTTTCTGATGATATTTATCTAAATTTTTCCAATTCAAAATTTTTATGGCCTACCCCACGGATATAAAACTATTACCTCTTATTTTGGCTATAGAAATGCTCCTACATCTGGTGCTTCCACATATCATTCTGGAATTGATATTGGTGCACCTAGTCGGAACAAAGATTTTAGCTATTTCATCTGGCATTGTTACATATGTTGGTTTTAGTGGAGCTGGTGGATACACTGTAACAGTTAAATCTGAAAATTTTACTATTTCTTACTGTCATGTTTCCCCTTCATTTTTAGTTTGTGTTGGTGAATATATTCTTAAAGGAACAATTGTTGCAAATGTTGGTCCAAAAAATGTTTATAATGTTCCAAATAATCCTTACAAAGATTCAAATGGTAATCCTACAAATGGTGCAACAACTGGTTCACATCTTCATTTAACAATAAAAAAAGACGGCAAAGCCGTCAATCCTTTAGATTACATATCGTCGTCTTCATCGTGATGGCAATGATGTCCGCAAGAATTGCAGTCTCCTTCATCACATTCATGTCCCCAATCTAATTCTATTACTTCATTACAATTAGGGCATGTAATTTCATCTTCTAATTCATCCATTTCTAGTGTAAACTCTTCATTGCAATATGGGCAATCAATAGTAAAAGTATATTCACCATCTTCGTCCTCTTCTTCACCATATATATCTACAGAAATATTTTTTATTTCTTTTTCTATTGTTGATAAAGTTTCCTCCATACTTACTTGTCTTTGTGTAAGCTCTGCAATTCTAGAATTTGCTAAATTTTCTAAATTTGTTATTTCATCGAAGAATAAATTGTACAAATTAAACATTTGAACTTTTACCATTTCTAAGTCTTCTTTGTTCTTCATGTTTTTTTCTAAATATTGTAAAATTTCTTTAAAATCTGAATTTAAATTAGACATAATTTTTTCCTTTCTAGTTCTAAATTCTTTCCATATACTCGCCAGTTCTAGTGTCTATTCTTATTACATCTCCTGTGTTTACAAATAATGGAACATTAATTTTATAACCAGTTTCTAATTCTGCTGGTTTTGTTTGACCTGCACCTGCAGTATTTCCTGCGAATCCTGGTTCTGTATATGTAATTTCTAATTCCACAAATATTGGTGGTTCTACTGCAAATACTTTTCCTTTAAAAGATAAAATTTTAACTACCATGTTATCTTTTAAGTATTTTAATGTATCTCCCAATTCTTCTTTGTTAAGTGGTATTTGTTCATATGTATCATTATCCATAAAATAATATAAATCACCATCATTATATAAGTATTGCATATCTTTCTTTTCTATTTCTGCACCTTGTAATTTTTCTGATGGGTTAAAAGTTTTTTCTAAAACTGATCCATTTATTACATTTTTTAATTTTGTTCTAACAAATGCTGCTCCTTTTCCTGGTTTTACATGTTGGAATTCAACTACTTTATATACAGATCCGTCCATTTCAAATGTTGTTCCGTTTCTAACATCTCCTGCCATATAAACTTCTGCCATAAAATTCTCCTTCTTTCTTTTATATTTTTAACTTCATATATTTTACTATAAATTATAGGATTTTGCAACCCCCTTTTTTTATTATCAGAAAAAAAGAGTCCTAATAAATTCCTTCTGTAAGCTTAGTATTGCTCATTTTTTTAATTTTATTTATAATTTTCTTTGCATATGTTTAAAACTAGTTTACACTCATACAATGTAGCTCCTAATACCACTTTTTTAACTTCTTATATTTTAAATTATTTTATACATTTTTCGACATTTTTCTTTTTTACTATATGGTATATTTTTTTATGGGGCTATTTATATGAAAAGAATTGGAAATTTATATGAAAATATTTACGATTTTAAAAATATTGCTAGCGCTTTTAATGAAGTTTGTACCAACACAAAAAATAAACACAAAGTTGGAAGATTTAGAGAATATAAAATTATTTATATAGCACGAATTTATGGGATTTTAAAAAATAGAAATTATGTTCCTGGTAAATATAATGTATTTACTATATACGAACCTAAAGAAAGAAGAATTATTAGCCAGAACATGCAAGATAAAATTGTTAATCACTTAGTTGCAAGGCATATTCTTTATCCTGCTATTCTTCCATGTCTTTTAGATGTAAATGTAGCTAGTCGTAAAGGGCTACGGAACAAATGAAGGGCTTAGATTAGCCATGAATTTTCATAGAATTTGTAAACTAAAATATGGCACATATTATATTTTAAAATGTGATATCAGTAAATTTTTTGCAAGTATTGACCACGATATTTTAAAATCTAAATTAAAGAGAAGAATAAAAGATAAAGATGCCTTAAAAATTATTTTTGATATAATAGATATAGAAGCTAATGGTTTAAGTATTGGAGCAATGACCAGCCAAGTGCTCGCAATTTTTTATTTAAATGATTTAGACCATTTTATTAAAGAAGAATTAAAAATAAAGTATTATGTGAGATATCAAGATGATTTTTTGCTGTTCCATCCATCTAAAAAATATTTAAAATATTGTTTAGATGAAATAAACAAGTTTATTATTAAGGAAAAACTATCTTTAAATAAAAAAACAAGAATTTATAAAAGTACCGATAATTTTATTTTCTTAGGGTGCAATAAAAATGGTAATTATTCAAAATATAGAATAGTTAATAGAAAGAAAAGAAAAAGGCTTTATTTATACCAAAATAATAAATTAAAGCTTTCTGGAATGATTAACACTCTAATTTGTTATGAACATTTATGTAAAAAAAGGTAGCAACATACATTGCTACCTAAAAATAGTACTAAAATATACTCCCTTTCGAGAAAAACCTACTAACAACTATATTTATCTATTTTTACTTTATAGTAAGGTTATTAATGTAAAACCTTACTAAAGGATATAGTCTGTTTCTATCTAAAACTTCTCTATAGTTACCTTGGTCAACTATACCACAGTTTTTTAGAAGCAGCCGGACGAACGCCGTTGTTGTTATTGTTGTTGTTGTTCACGTTGCCGTTATAGTTCACATTGCACACGTTGTTGTTATTGCTTGTGTTAGGATACGGAGAGGCCAACCAGACAACTATACCCTAATTTGGCTCTTGAGAAACTTTTATTTTCTTTAGCCAACCTGATATATATTTTATTATATCATCCATTTTTAAGCCAATTTTTAAAACCTTTTTATGTGTGATTAATTCTCTTTCATGGCTTAAATCTAATAAAAAATCTATGACTTTTATTTCTGCTATTGCTTCTTCTAATAATTCCACTTTTTTTTCTATATTTGAAGTTGCATTTGCTTTATAACAATATTCTAGTAAATTATAGCTATTTGTTCTTATTCTATTTTTTATTTCAATTTCTTTTTTAGGAAAATTTTCAAGTTCTTTTTCTATAGCTAAAATCATTTCCTTTATAAACTGAATTATTTTAAATTTTTCTTCCTTCATATATTACTTCTTCTATTTGTATTACTTTTTCTTTTATATTATCATTTTCAATATCTTCTAAAAGACTTTCATATATATCATCAATTCTTCTTTTCAAATTAACATATTTGCGTGCCTTTTCGTATACTTCGTCATATTTATTTAAATTACCATTATTAGACTTTTCTTCTACTTCATAATTATTTCTTTTATCTATTGTGATATAATTTATTTTCTTATCTTCCAACTTAGCCATGATTTTAGAGATATTGTCTGTTGGGAAACCACATGTTGTATAGTTTTCCTCAATTTTTTTTAACTTATAGCCAAAAAGATATGATAATATGTATGAATCACGCCCATAAGCATGATAGAAAGATCCTATTTTGAATAGTACCACGTCTTTATTATGGACTTGTTTTATTGGTTTTATCATTGTTATCATCGACATAAAGCCAAACTCCCCCTATTAATTCCGTGTGACACGAGGCCACACGGAAATTTTTTTACTCAGCAGTTAATATAAAGTAATCCATTTCAGTTTCACTGTCTGTTTCTACTTCAACTCTATAATGGACATCAGATGGTAGAATAACTGCCGGACGAACGCCGCTGTTGTTATGGTAGTAGTTGCCCACGCTGCCGCTATAGTACACATCGCACACGTTGCTGTAATTGCTTGCGTAAGGATACGGAGAGGCCAACCAGTAGCGTTCGCTACTACTATAAGTATAATCAGACATTCCTGCTACATTTTTTAGGTTTTGTAGCACGAATAATCCAGTAGCTCCAGAAGGGTCTGTCATTGGATTTGTACTATCAATATCTGTTCTTCCTAAGGCTGTATTTAACTCTGGTAATGCTAATAGCCTTATATCTGTTACATCTGTTCTTGCTTTAAATAAATCTATTCCTTGTTTTTCTTCTGTATTGTTTTCTCCATATGTTGTTGTTTTTGTTGTTCCTGGTTCTGTTGTTGTTATTGAGGTAAAATATCCTAAATTATTACCTCTTGAGCTTGTTGAATATTTAAATTTTATGTCTCTAAAATTATAGTAAAATCCTGCTGATACTTGTAATGCATAATATGTACTTGTACCTGTGTAGAAATTATAGTAGTCACTTCCTCCTAGTACTTCTTTAAAGTCTGTTAGATTCGGAACTGAATGGCCTTCTGAAGCTTCTTCTGTTGTTACCCACCAACTTTTATTGGTTGATGTATCACTATAGTTGTAATATACTTTTGCCGGTATTCCTGTACTTATTAATTTTACATTTGATATTGTTCCATCTTCATTTACTGTATAATCTAATAATCTCCATCCATTTGTTGTGGTATAGTCTTTTCCTATATATGCATCTGTATATGCTACTCCATATTCTACAAATGCTCCTTTTGATAAGCTTACTGCTTTTAATATTTTTAATGTTACTTCACTTGTCGCTGTGTATTCTATTCCTTCATATGTACATTTTGCTGTTAAGGTTGCTGTTGCTTTTGCTGTTCCTACTGCTTCTATCGTTATTGTTTTTCCTGTTGTTCCACTCAATGCAAAACTTCCTGTATCTCCTGTTATTTCCCATGTTATTTCTGGTTCTTTTTCCATTCCAAATACACTTGCTGTTATTGTTCCTGTTAGAACTTCCTCCCCTTCTACTTCTTCTGACTCTTTTTTCTTTAAATTTATTGTTGTTGTATTTATTTCTATTCCTGTTGTTATTGGGTTATTATTTAAGTAGTCCTCTATTGATGCATACCATTTCCCATTTATTTTTATTTTCCCATCTGCTAGTCTTTGCTCTGCCTCAATAGCATCTTGTGTTTCTCTTACTGCTTGTCCCGCATGTTTAAATAACCCTCCATTTACGGCTACTGTTATTGTTACAGCAACCAATATTAGCATTACAATTATTGTGATAATTAAGGCAATCAATGTAATACCGTTATTTGATGTGCGAAGTGAGAAGTGTGAGGTGTGATTTGAGTTTTGTTTCTTTATATTTTCTTTTAACATTTTATTTCCTCCATTTATCATTTTTATTTGGTCTTGCCTTCGTAGATGGGCGGACACGTGGCCCGTCCCTACATTTTGCAATTGTTTGAATTTAGAGTGTTCAGTAGCCAAACGCAGGGGTTTTATATATTTTAAAAGCGAAGCGCCTCGGGGGGACCGCCGTGGGCTGTTAAAGGCGCTAGCCTTGTTACAGCGCCGGTGGGAAGCGATGAGCGAATTAAAATATATAATCCCCGACGAGATTTGGCGGATGTCTTAATCTAATTAAATTCAAGCAATGCAAAAAGACCTATGCTATATTCTTAGGTACAACAACCTAAGACCATAGCACGGGTCTTTGTTTCGTTTATTTATTTTTAAAAATATGTTATTTAGAATTACTTGTGTGTGTGTACAGCGCCAATGGTTACAGTTTCTAACATATTTTTACCTCCTCTTTTGTTTTTTATATGGTCTTGCCTTTGAAGAGCGGGCGATTAAAATCGCCCCTACAACATTTGCAATTAATTTAATTTTTATAAATTTATTTTATAGCATATTTATTGTCTTTGTCAAGCATTTTCAAATCACGGTATATGTTTTTGGGCTTTTGGTTAATATTTCACAACCATTTTTTGTTACTAAAATAGTGTCTTCAATCCTTATTCCATATTTTCCTGGCAAGTATATTCCTGGTTCATTTGCTATTACCATATTTTCTTTTAAAAATGTGTCATTTCTTGCTGTGATATATGGTCTTTCATGAGTTTCTAAACCTACTCCATGTCCTAGTGCATGAATTAATGTATAATTATTTAATTTAAAATCGCTTTCTACCATTTGTGCCATTGTTTTTATACTTGCATATTCTCTTATTTGAGATAATACATTTTCCTCATTTTTTAATACTATATCATAAACTCTTTTTGTCTCTTCTAATATGCATCCTACAAACATCATTCTAGTCATGTCTGATGAATAGCCATTGTATTTACATCCCATATCTATTAATATTGGCTCTGCCATTTGCACTTGCCTATCAGTTGGAATCCAATGTGGATTTGCAGAGTTTTCACCGGATTGCAACAATCGTGTCAAATGCTAGTCCATCTGCGCCATGTGTTCTAAAAAACATTTCTATTTCAAATGCAATTTCTTTTTCTGTTTTCCCTATTTTTATAAAACTTTTTAAATGTTCAAAGCATTCATCTGTTATTTCACATGCTTTTTTTATATTTTTTATTTCTTCTTCATCTTTTACTTCTCTTAGTTTTTCAATTATTTCTTCAGTTTCTGCAAAATTATTTATTCTATACTTTTGTTTTAAATATTGGTATTCTTTATAGGTAACAAAATTTTCTTCAAATCCAACATTTTCACAAAACAAGAAAAAGTTTTCGTATTCATCTTTTCCTATATCTCTAAAATCTGCAACTATTACTTCATCATTTATTGTAACTGTTGACTTTACCATTTCTAAATACATAGTATATGTTAAAAATATGTTTTCTTTTCGCGTTATTAATAACAAACCATCCACTTCTATATTTGTTAAGTATTTAATACTAACCGGGTTTGATACTATCATTCCATCTAAATTTAAGGCTTTTAATTTTTCTCTTAAGTGTCTAATTTTTTCATTCATTAATAACACTCCTCTCAATTATTTGCATTAGAGTAGCCCAACGCAGGGGTTTTATATATTTTAAAAGCGAATTTCCTCGTGGGGACCGCCGTGGGCTGTTAAAGGCGCAAGCCTTGTTACAGCGCCGGTGGGAAGAAATGAGCGAATTAAAATATATAATCCCCGACGAGATTGGGCGGGCCAAATACAAGCACAAAAATTATTTATATAATCCTAATGAAAATATTTTCATTAATATTGTAAAAATTATTTCGAATGGTACAAATATGCTTATAATTGCTGAACAAACTATAAATGGTCCAAATGGTATGTAGCTATCCATTTTATTTTTTCTTATAATCATAAGTAATATACTAATTATCGCACCAATCAAAAATGACATCATAGATATTGTTATTGTGCTTGCAAATCCAAAGTATAGCCCCAATGCTCCCATTAATTTAACATCTCCGAAGCCCCATTGCCTCTTTACCTGCAATGGCACCACCAATTAATGTAATAAGTAAAAATATTCCTCCACCTGTAATCATTCCAAGTAACATATCTATTGAAATACTTAAATTAGTCATACCATATATAAATACAAATACCAATCCAATTTCAAACATAGTTAAGTTTAATCTATTAGGTATTATTTGTATTTTATAGTCTACTACAAATGCAGATAAAAGCATTGGTATAAGGCACATATACATACATAATTTAATTATTTCTGTACTTCCAAATCTATATAATAAGACTATATAAGCAACTGCTGTAATTAAAATTAAAATATAGTTTGGCTTAATTGTTCTTACATATTCTTTAAGATTTTTCTTTGATAATATTTTTTCTTCTTTTAAAAATATTTTATTGCAATAATCCACAAATTGTCCTATAAATCCTCCTAATAT
Organism: uncultured Clostridium sp.; assembly: GCA_945937855.1. GTDB lineage: Bacteria > Bacillota > Clostridia > TANB77 > CAG-508 > UMGS1933. Next base: position 10,181 of record CAMEUC010000012.1, read on the forward strand.
TGCAATTAGTGTGTAATATAATATATTTACGTCATTTATGTACATTCTATTTTTCTCCTTTGTTTTTTAAATATTTTTTTATCACTATTTTTTCAAAAGGTCTTTTTATTTTTGTAATAGCTATATCTCTTTCATCTATTGGTTTTGTAAGTATTGTAAACATCCCTACTCTATTCCCACCTAAAACATCTGTAAATATTTGGTCTCCAACTGTTGCAATTTCATTTACATTTAGGTTCAATAATTGTTGTGCTTTTAAAAATCCTTTTTTGTTTGGCTTATGAGCAAAATAGATATATTCTAAATCTAATATTTTTGCAACTTTTTCTACTTTTTTTATCTTGTTTGTGTTTGATAAAATGCAAATTTTTATATTGTTCTGCCTTAGATTATCACACCATTGTTTAGTCCCTTCTAAAAGTATTTTATCATAATCAATTAATGTGTTATCAACATCTAATATTAAACCTTTTATTTTATTTTTATTTAATATGTCTAATGTTATCTCTTTTATATTGTTTACATATAAGTCTGGGTATAATTTCATGCTATCCTTCTCCTCAACACATATATATTATCAAGATATAAAAAAATTGTCAATTTAATTGACAATTTTATTAATTATTTTTTCTATTCAAAAATTATGAATTTTCTTTTATGTATTCAACAACATCCCCTACTGTTACTATTTTTTCAGCATCAGCATCTGGAATTTCCATATCGAATTCTTCTTCTAAAGCCATTATTAATTCAACAATATCTAAAGAATCTGCTCCTAAATCATCTATAAAAGATGATTCATTTGAAACTGCATCTTCAGCTACTCCTAGTTGTTCTATAATAATTTCTTTAACCTTATCGAATATTTCATCTGTATTCATAGGTTTTTACACCTCCTTAATATTTCTTAACACTAACTTACTATAAGATATTATATGCAATTAAAAATGTCAATAGTTTTTTATTTTATTTTTTAAAAATTTTTTTCAATCTTTTTGAAATGCATTTCTAAAACTCAAAAGTAGCCTATCTAAATTGATATTTGCCAAGTTGTAGTATTATTTATTTTTTCGGTTGCAGATGTAAATTTGACACATTGCTTTATGTTTTGCAAGCATTTTTATATTATGTTTTTGCATATATTTTTATGTCATTTTTACGTATAAAATGTCAATATAAAAAATTTTACTATCATTAGATGTTTTAGGAGGTTTTTATGATAAAATTTAATGTAAAAAGAAAAGAAGAGTGTTTTAATAAAACCATTAGATTGCCTGAAAGTGTTATTAATAAATTAGAAAATATATCTGCTAAAAATAATGTTAGCTTTAATAAAATTGTTTTAGATATGATTAATTTTGCTTTAGATAATATGGGAGAATAAATACGGGTCGCCAAAGACTGCGACCCCTACATAAATTTTATTTTGTTTTTTCAAATTCTTCTTTCATTACTTCTACAGCTTTACTTTTTGCAAATTTTTCTGCTTGTTTTATTGTAAAGTAAAATAAGTATTCATCACTACTTCCATGTGCTTTTACTACTGGCCTTTTTACTCCTAAAAATAGTGCTCCTCCATATTCTTTATAATCCATAGATTTTGCAAACTTTTTTATTGATGGCATTGCTGGAATAGCTCCAATAATTGTTAATATGTTTCTTTTTAAATTTTCTGTTAAAGACCTTTTTACGAATTTTCCAAATCCTTCTATTGTTTTTAAAAAGATATTTCCTGTAAATCCATCTGTTATTATTGCATCTATTTCGCCAGAGAATGCTTCTCTTCCTTCTACATTTCCGTACAAAATTTATTCCATATTCTTTTGATTTTTCTTTTAGAAGTTGATAGCTTTCTTTCATTAAATCGTTTCCCTTAGTTTCTTCTGTTCCTATATTTAATAAACCTATTACTGGGTTTTCTATATTGTGTATTTTTTGTAAATAAATATTTGCCATTTGTGCAAATTGTAGCAAATTTATTGGCTTGCAATTTGTATTTGCCCCTGCATCCATTAATAATAAACCTTTTTTGTACGATGGAAGCATCGGTGCCATTGCAGGTCTATCTACACCTTTTATTCTACCAACTAAAAGAGTTGCTCCTGTAAGTAGTGCTCCTGAATTACCTGCAGAAATAAATACGTCTCCTTTGCCTTCTTTTAAAAGGTTAAATCCTACTACCATTGATGAGTCCTTTTTATGTTTTATCGCTTGTGTTGGAATATCCTCCATTTCTATCGTTTCTGTAGTATTATAAATTGTTATTTTATCAGATATTTCTGATATATTTTCTTTCCCATAAAATTCTTTTATTTTTGAATTAATTACATCTTCATTTCCTACTAATAAAATTTCTGATTCTATTTCTTTTATTGCTCTAACAGCACCTTTAATTGTAGCATCTGGTGCATTATCTCCACCCATTGCATCTAAAATTATTTTCACTATAAATTCCCTTTCTTTCATACTTTTTTATTTACCTATTTTATTATTTTATTAGTAAAAAAGCAAGGGATATTATATATTTTATTAATTTTTTAATTATTAACCTAAAGCCACATCCAGTATCATCATTAATAGAAATCCTGTTATTAATCCTAGTGTAGCTAAATTTTTATTTTCTCTTACCGATTCTGGTAATAACTCTCTTGCAACTACTATAATCATTGCCCCTGATGCAAAAGCAAGCATAAATGGTAGTATACTTCTTATTGATAGCACTAAAATTACTCCTATTATTGCTGATATAGGCTCTACTAATGCTGATGCCTGCCCCAGCATAAAACTTTTAAATCTTGAATACCCTTCACTTCTTAAAGGTAAAGATACTGCTGCACCTTCTGGGAAGTTTTGAATACCTATCCCTATTGCAAGCATAATAGCACCTACTAAAGTCATTCCTGGAATTCCGCTTGCTATTCCACCAAATGCAACACCTATTGACATACCTTCTGGTATATTGTGGATTGTGATTGCTGATATTAGTAATATACTTCTTTTTAATGAACTTTTATCGCTAATATGTCTTTTATTCCTTAATGTTCTATCTAAAAACTTATCAGATAATAAAACGAATAGTCCTCCAATACCAAAACCTAATGCTGGTAATACCCATTCTATGTATCCCAGTTCATTAGATAACTCAAGTGCAGGAGATAATAAAGACCAAAATGATGCAGCAATCATTACCCCAGCACTAAATCCTAGTACCGTATCTAATAGTTTTTTGTTCATCTCTTTAAAAAAGCATACTATTAAAGCCCCTAGTGCAGTTACAGCCCAAGTAAATATTGTTGCTATTAACGCTTGAATCACTGGGTTTAAATTTTCAAACCAATTCAAATTAATTCACCTCATATTACATAATATGACAAAAATATTGATTGGTTAATAATGATATAAAAAAATTAGAGGTCATTTCTAACCTCTAATTTCTATTTTCTAGAATATTACTCAATTATTTCAGATACGATACCTGAACCAACTGTTCTACCACCTTCACGGATAGCGAATCTTAATCCTTTTTCCATAGCGATAGGTGTAATTAATTCTATTGTCATTGTGATATTATCTCCTGGCATTACCATTTCTGTTCCTTCTGGTAAATCAACTAAACCTGTAACGTCTGTTGTTCTGAAGTAGAATTGTGGTCTATAACCATTGAAGAATGGAGTATGTCTTCCACCTTCTTCTTTAGTTAAGACATAAACTTCTGCTTTGAATTTTGTATGTGGATGTACTGTTCCTGGTTTTGCAAGTACTTGACCTCTTTCAACGTCTTTCTTTTCAATACCTCTTAATAAAACACCAATGTTATCTCCTGCTTCTGCTTGGTCTAATAATTTTCTGAACATTTCAACACCAGTAACAACTGATTTCTTCTTTTCT
>CAMEUC010000013.1 GCA_945937855.1 uncultured Clostridium sp.
CTATAATTAATAGATTTTTTACCAATACCATTTTCTTCTAAGTAATCTATCATTTTGGCAATAGAATCTTTTTTGTTATTAAATCCGTTAAGAACACCAGAATTAATCATTTCTCCATCACCAGTATAGGCTTCTTTAGAAATATCTCCACCTTTTATTACTTGGACAATAGGAATATTAAATTTCTTAGCAAAATCGTAATCTCTTTGGTCGTGCGCAGGAACAGCCATAATAGCACCAGTTCCGTAGTTCATCATAACATAATCTGCAATATAAATGGGAACAATTTTGTTTGTAATAGGATTAATAATATTTAAACCTTCAACTTTAACACCAGTTTTTTCTTTAGAAAGTTCAGTTCTTTCAAGTTCACTTTTTAAAGCAGCTTCTTCTTGGTATTTTTTTAGCTCTGCCATATTTTTTATCCTATCAGCATATTTATCTATAATAGGATGTTCTGGCGAAAGTACCATAAAAGTTACTCCATATAAAGTATCTGGTCTAGTTGTAAAAACTGTAATTGTATCATCAGCATTTTCAATTTTAAAATTAACATTAGCACCAATAGATTTACCAATCCAATTTCTTTGAATTTCTTTTGTAGATTCAGGCCAATCTATTTCATTTAAACCATCTAATAATCTTTCGGCATATTTAGGAATATCAATAACCCATTGTTTTAAATTTTTTCTAACAACAGGGTAACCGCCTCTTTCACTTTTTCCATCAATAATTTCATCATTAGAAAGTACTGTACCAAGCTCTTCACACCAATTAACAGGCATATCTACATATTTTGCTAGACCATCTACAAATAATTGTTTAAAAATCCATTGAGTCCATTTATAATATTTAGGGTCAGAAGTAGAAACTTGTTTAGACCAATCATATGAAAAACCAAGCATATTTAACTGCCTAGTAAAGTTTTCAATATTTCTATTAGTAAATCCATCAGGATGATTACCAGTTTTTATTGCATATTGCTCTGCAGGAAGTCCAAAAGAATCAAACCCCATAGGATGAAGAACATTGTAGCCTTGCATTCTTTTCATACGAGCAACAATATCTGTTGCGGTATAACCTTCAGGGTGACCAACGTGAAGACCTTGCCCAGAAGGATAAGGAAACATATCTAAAACATAATATTTAGGTTTACTAAAATCCCACACGTCAGTTTTAAAAGTTTCATTTTCAGCCCAATAATCTTGCCATTTTTTTTCTATTTCTTTAAAATTATAATCCATAAAAAATTCACCTACCTAATAATGTTTATATTATATAACAAAAAAACAATAAAATAAAGGGAAATAGTGAAATAAATTGTAATTTGTGCGAGAAAATTTATCGCAAAATAGCTTACGAAGCTTGACAGAAAAGCCCCTTTAACAAGGGGGCTGTCTGCGTAGCAGACTGGGGGTTCTTAGCTTGCAAAGAATAACTCTAAAAGAACCCTCCGTCAGTGCTTACGCACTGCCACCTCCCTTGATAAAGGAGGTTTCTTGTCCAGCCTTCGCAAGTCCTGCTTTTGCAATTAATTTTCTCACACAAATTACAATTTTATCAAATAAACAATTAATTGATAATTTTTTTATTTTGTGTTATTCTATTTGTAATATTAAAGAAGGAGATTATGTATGGAAAAGTATTTTGAAAAACACGAAACATTAATAACTATTTTATTAATAATTATTTATGTCGTAACTAATTCATATTGTATGCAAAATTTTGGTGCAAACGATTATAGAACAGCAATTTGGAATTTTGTATTATCATTAGCTATAATTATTTTTATAGCAAAAAATAAATTAGGAGCATATTATGGACTAACGAAATTCCCAAAGTTTAAAGATTTTTTGTTTTTTATTCCATTACTAATAATAATGTCAGTTAACTTGTGGAATGGAATAAACATTAATAATTCTATGACAGAGATTATTTTTCATATACTTTCTATGATAGGTGTTGGTTTCTTAGAAGAAATAATTTTTAGAGGATTTTTATTTAAAATGATGGAAAAAGATAATGTTAATAGAGCAATATTAGTTACTTCTTTAACTTTTGGAATAGGGCATATAGTAAATTTATTAAATGGTGCAGAGCTTATACCAACTTTAATTCAAATATGTAATGCAGTTGCTTTAGGTTATTTATTTGTTGTAATTTTTCAAAAAGGAAAGAGCTTATGGCCATGTATTATAGCACATGCTACTATTAATTCTTTATCAATATTTAATATTGATAATAATTTTTCATTATATATAATACCAATATTTATAATAGCTATTTCTATTTCATATGCTTTATATATAAGAAAAGTAATAAGATAAATTACAAAAGGAGGAATTTTTTATGAAGGCATTAATTACAGGAGCCTCATCTGGAATAGGAAGAGACATGGCAAAAGTACTAGGGGGAAAGGGACTTGACTTAGTAATCGTAGGAAGAAATAAAGAAAGATTAGAAGAAGTAAAATCACAAATAAATACAAATGTAGAGATAATTACAATGGATTTAGCATCAGAAGAAAATTGCAAGGAATTATATAATCAAGCAAAAGATGTGGATATTTTAATAAATAATGCAGGCTTTGGAATATTTGGGAAATTTACTGAAACTAGTTTAGAAACAGAATTAGAAATGATAAAAACAAATATTATAGCAGTTCATACATTAACAAAGTTATATTTACAAGATATGGTAAAAAAAGATAAAGGATATATACTAAATGTAGCATCAATAGCGGGATTCTTGCCAGGACCACTTATGGCAACATATTATTCAACAAAAGCATATGTGTTAAGATTAACCCAAGGTTTGCAGGAGGAATTAAAAAAACAAAAATCAAATGTAAAAATAAGTGTACTATGCCCAGGACCAACAGCAACAGATTTTTTATCAAGAGCAGGAGTGAAATTCAAAACAAAATCAGCTTCAAGTGAGTATGTTGCAAAATATGGGATAGAAAAGATGCTAAAAGGTAAAAAAGTAATAATTCCAACAGTAAAAATAAAATCTGCACGAGTTCTATGTAAAATAGTACCAGATACAATTTTAGCAAAATTTGCATATAGTATTCAAAAGAAAAGAGATAAAAAATAAATATTATTCTTTATTAGGGTGCAATACTTTGCACCCTAAGTATATTATTCTTTACTAAAAAAATAAATTTTTCTATTTTTTATAAATTTAAACATATATGAGAAAAAATAAAAAATATTTTCATTATTAAATCCAAATAAGCTAAATAAAAATAATGGAAAATAAAAAATTATAAAAATAGAAATACGTATATTAAAATTAAATGGTAAAATTTTAGAAATTTCAAAAATTAAAAATCCCCACAATATATTTATAAAAATAGTTGAATAATCAAAAAAGCCAAACAATTTATTTTTAAAATTATAATTTGTTGGAAAAATAAAATGCATATATAAACCTCCTTTTTTATCCACCCATAATTAAATTTTTAATGGTTGTAAGTCCAAAATTTACATCAGTTGTAAGGCCTCCCATAAATTCTTTCAAAAAGGAATTAGCTTTTATCAATGAATAAATAGAACCAATATAAATTAATTGAGAAAAAATATCTTCTTGTTTATATTCTAAAGAAAAAGTTATCACTAAAATTAAAGCTACTAATATCTGTAAAAACAAAAGAGATAAAAATATTTTACACCAAGCTTTAAAAATCCAGTTAAATTTATCAATGGAAAGGGAAAGAATTGCAAAAGGACAGATTAGCATAAAAACTTGAATCATAACATATCTAAGAGAATATGAAATAGCTAAATTTACAAATCCTATAGAGATAAATGCTTTTATAAGTCCATTAAAGGTGAACAAGTTAAAACTAGAATCATTATAAATGGTTGAATTCAAATTTTGAATTAATGTACTAAAACAAATTTCTGTATTAAATAAATTTTCACCTACATTTCTAATTAAAGAAGAAATATATGAATTCATATATATAGCACAATAACAAATCAATCGGCAAGAATTTATTGCAACAATACAGAGAAATATTTTAAAAAGAAAACTAGAGGGTTTTTGAACTTGAGAAAAAGTTAAATGAGATAATAATAAAGAAAAACCGTAATAAAGCAAAAATCCATATATTAAACTATTGCAAATATAGATAATTCCTGAATCAGAACTTGCTCCTAAAATTTTACCAACATTAGAATTTTCGAAAATATTTGTATTTATAAAAAGTAAGTCATCTAATACCATATAAATTTTATTATTGATTGACGAAATTAAACTAGAAAAAATGCTATTTATTGATTCTAGTAAAGATGAAACTATATTTATTTCTATAATAATCACCACCTTAACTTAATAACAAATTTATTGTAGACAGTATTAAATCTATAGAGATTAAAAAAGCATAAGAAAATAAACTTCCTCGAATTATTTTTTTACCCATACGAAGTCGTTCTTCATCTCCAAAACTAAATTTTTTCATAAAAACACCAGTACCAACAGCAACAGCTGCTGCTGGAGTAGAAATTTTTATAAGCCAATTTTCTATTGATTGAAAAGCATCTGTTAATGTAACTATGAGTTTAGGATAAGCAGCAAAAGAATTGGGAGAAAATATAAATAAAAGAATAAAAGTAAAAATAAAAGTAAAATAAGTATAAAAATATAATTTTTTCATAATGAAACCTTCTTTCTTTATAAATTTTTATTTTTTTTATCTAAAAAATATGGAAATGTTTTTATTTTTGTTGGAGGGAAAATTTTATTACCATTAGATAAAAATGCTAGACATGAAAATGTTTCTAATTTTTGAGTAAAAAAGTTTGTATCATAAACAAAATCAAAGCTTACAGAGTCATTGAGACTTTCGGAAATGTTGGAATTTTTTGACAGCAAAGAACCAGTAAAGTAATTGTAATTAGTTTCTTTTGCGTTTTCAGAAATGGATTTTGAAACTCTATGTTTTTCCTCTTTCCCAATTTGTTTTTGCGCATCTTCTATAGTAAGATTGTCATCTGTTCTAAACCAAAGCTTATTTATAAGATTTTGGGTAATAACTTTTACTGAAGAAGAATCTTTTAAAGTATTTAATAAAGAAGAATAGCTTTGAGTTGCAACAATATTAATACATTTTGCTTCTCTACTTTGTGCAAAAAAATTACTATCAGTTAAAGTAACATATTCATGATATTCATCACATATAAATGCAGTTGTTTTTATTTCTTTATTTTTGGAAAGTCTAATTAAAACTTCAGATTGAAAATCTAATTTTAAATATGCAGCAATGATCTTAGAAAGATTTTCGTATTCAGAAATATTCATATTTAATACAACAATTTTTCCTTCTTGTATAACTTGTTCAAAACCTAAAAAATTCAAATCTTTTTCTTCAGGAGAAAAGGTATTTAATATATCGTAATTAGAAATGAAAGTACTTGTTATTCGAGTAATTTCAGATTTTAAAATAGATAAAACTCTAGAATCTAATTTTGTAAATTCTTCTTCAAAAAATACAAGAGCAGAATGTAAATCGTAAACTTGATTCTTAGATAATTTTCCAGAACGAAATAATTGTTGTAATAATTGTAGTTTTTGAAGATAATAATTTTGGACTGTTATAAGTTTATGTATTTCCTTAAAAGTTACATAACCATTATTATAGAGCCTACATAGTTTAATAGCTTCTGCCAATACTTTCTCACATTCATCTAGCCAATAGCTTTCAGAATTATTGGGAGAGAAGAGAAGTAAAATTGTTTTTAACCTATGTGCTAAAACCTGTGGAGATAAATTAGGCTTATGAAGAGGGTTATACTTGTATTTCCCATTTAATTCTATAATTATTAAATCATCTTGCCTATGTGCCATATTTGCATAGGTTACAACCTGTTTATAGAAATTTCCTTTTACATCTAAAATTAGCATGCCTATTTTTTTAAAAATATTATCAGATGAGAAATTAATTAATTGCTTACAAAAAGGGTACATTGCAGAGCTTGTTTTACCACTACCAATTGTTCCAGTAATTAAAATATTTTGGTACAGACCTTTTTCTTTTATATAAATAGGGGTATTATCATTAAAACTTTTTCCAACAAGTAAACAAAGCTCAGAAGTGTTTGGCTTTTTTACTCTTTTTATTTTTCTTATTCTTTTGAATAATTTTATAGGGAAAAAAATTGTAAATAATGAATTGAAAATAAATATCAAATTAGATATAAGAGAAATTTTAAAAAATATTTTAATATAAAACCAAGCAATTGGAATTTTTTTGCAAATGTCAAAAGGATGAACTGCATATGGAAAAATTAAACTTTCAGATAAAAAAATTGGTTCAAAAAATTTAATAATAATAAAATAAAATATACAGCTAAAAAAGATTATAAATATAAGCTTGAAAATAAAAAATATGAATTTCAAAATAAGCCTCCTTGTGGAATTTAAAACGATTGTTTTTTGAATTTTAGTTTAGAACCTTGTAGATTATGACAAACTTTCATTTCGAAAAAAGAATAAATTGAGTAAAAAAAGAAAAAAATATTAATAGCAAAAAACACAAAAAACATATGAACTATAGCAAATATAAAATCACCGCCTTTCCAATTTTTACCATAATACTACAATATTTTAAATTTGTCTATACTTTTTAAAAAAATTGTGTTAAAATTAATTCCAGTTCGAAAAAATAAATAATAATTTAGAGGTGGAATGTGTGCGGTGTGAGATGGGCATTTATGGCGGGTCTTCGTAGGCTTTACTTTATTTTCCCACTTCTCACCTCACACTTCTACAAATTATTATTGACTGAACTAAAGAATTTCATATATTTTATATTTGGAGGGATAAAAATGATAGAAAAAACTACAAAAATAGGAGAATTACTAAAAGAAGCACCAGAAAAAGCAAGCATTTTATTAGAAGCAGGTATGCACTGTTTGGGATGTCCAGCCTCTCAAGAAGAAACATTAGAAGAAGCTTGTGATGTGCATGGCATAGATGTAGAAGAAATTTTAGAAAAATTAAACGACTAAATAAAAAAAATATTGAAAAACTGTTGACAAGTTAAAAAAAATGTAGTAATATAGATAAGCAGCTGCAATAAAGCAGTTGCTTCTATAATTCAAAATAGAATTATGGGCCATTAGCTCAGGTGGTAGAGCACTTGACTTTTAATCAAGTTGTCCCGCGTTCGAGTCGCGGATGGCTCACCAAATAAATACTAATTTTATATTAGTATTTATTATTTAAGGCCCCTTGGTCAAGCGGTTAAGACATCGCCCTTTCACGGCGGAGACATGGGTTCGATTCCCGTAGGGGTCACCAATGCCGCTGTAGCTCAGTTGGTAGAGCAACTGACTTGTAGGATGAGTATTATATACTTTGAATCATCTTGCACCTTTATATGGAAACATATAAAGTGGACACCGCTAATTCGGGGAAAGCTAAGTATTTATATATGCTAATCCCGAGCTAGAACTTAAATTAAGTTTAAGTGTAGAGACTTTATACGGTGTGCCTAAAGCTGAAAGCTATGGCAAAGAGAAAGCCCAGACCACAAACACTTTGTGGCAATGAAAATTGTAGTGGTATGAATCAGTAGGTCGTCAGTTCAAGTCTGACTAGCGGCTCCAAAAAAAGAGTTTTGACTTTCAAAACTCTTTTTTACTATGCAAATAATTGACAAAAAGTAAAATGAAGTATAAAATTGTAACAGGTGATGTGTTTTTGAAATGTATTAATTGCAACAAAGAAACAATAAATATTGTTCAAATATTTGCCAAAAGGAATTTGAATATAAAGAATATATAAAAAAATGGAAAAACAAAGAAGTAAATGGGCTAAGAGGGGAGTACCAAATATCAATGCATATAAAAACATATTTATTTAAAAAGTTTAATAACCAATGTGCAAAATGTGGATGGAGTGAGATAAATCCATATACAAAGAAAATTCCATTAGAAGTAGAGCATATTGATGGTAATTATAAAAACAATAATGAAAATAATTTAATTTTATTATGTCCTAATTGCCATTCCTTGACAAGTACATATAAAGGTGCTAATCTAAATAAAGGAAGAAAAAGTAGAAAGGAATATTCTAATTAGAGGTGATAAAAGTGAAAACTATTATTATAACGGGAGGTTCACAAGGCATTGGGAAATGCATGGTAGAGAATTTTGCTAAAGATGGATACAATGTTGTACTAAATTATAATAAATCTGAAAATAGTGCTAAACAAATAAAAAGTCAATTATTAGAAGAGGGCTATGAAATAGAAATTTTTAAAGCAGATATTTCAAAAAGAGAAGAAGTAAAAAAACTTGTAGAATTTACATTAAATAAATTTGAAAATATTGATGTTTTAATAAATAATGCAGGAGTTGCAAAAATTCAATTATTTACAGATGTAACAGAGGAAGATTGGGATGAAATAATGAATGTAAATTTAAAGTCAGCTTTATTTACAATACAAGAAGTACTACCTAATATGATACATAGAAAAGGAGGCTTAATAATAAACATTTCTTCTATTTGGGGATTAGTTGGGGCATCTTGCGAAGCAGTGTATTCAGCTTCAAAAGCTGGATTAGATGCAATTACAAAATCCTTAGCAAAAGAACTTGGACCATCAAATATTAGGGTAAATAGTATAGCTCCTGGAATAATAGATACTCAAATGAATAGTAGTTTAGATAAAAAAATAAAAAAAGAAATAGAACAAGAAATACCTTTAGGAAAAATTGGCAAACCTATTGATGTTTATAAATGTGCAAAATGGATTATAGAAGATGAATACACAACAGGTCAAATTATTTCTCCGAACGGAGGTTGGGTAATATAAAAAAGTACTAATCAGAAGGGGATTAATCAACAAAAGATAATTTCGTTATGGCTGGGATGGTGAATTCGGCGAGCCGCGTCCTCTTTCCTCTTAATTGAAGCAAAATAAAAAGCGAACTGTTCAGGTTCGCATATTCGTATAATATAAAATTGGCTGACCTTGTTTATCTAAATACGAACACTCGATTTCTTCTATTGAAGGCACTTTTATATTGTTGTTAATTCTATCTTTCACAGTAAATATAATTGTTATATTATCATCATATACATAAATTTTATCTATAAAAGAATTTATTAATATCTTTTTATATATTAATTCGTTCGTGCTATATTTTCTTATATTTAAGAAAAATGCTTTTATTTCTTTAACTGTTATATTAATATTTGAATTTTTTTCAATTAATATTTCTTTTTCTATATTTTGATGTTCTTCTTCCATTTTCACAATTTCTTCAAATATTGATTTTCTTACACTATCAATTTCACATATTTTTAAACTATCAAATAAATTGTTTCTTTGTTTTTCGTTTTCTTTTAATTGCTTTTCTAATTCTTTCAATTTATTATTGTTTTTTGCTTTTTCTGCACATTTAAAAATTGAACGTGCTATTAAGTCTATATTTTCATCTGTTAGCATATTTCTTGTTTCTTCTATAACTATTTTTTCTATTAAATCTTTTTGAATATCTTTTCTGTTACATTTATTTTTTCTTTTTCCATTACAAGAATAATAATTATGTACTACTCCATTTCGAGAAGTGCCACAATTTCCGACCATCATTTCTTTGTAAGTTCCACAAAATAACTTTGTTGTTAAAAGATATTCCGTTTTTGCTTTTGTTCTTGCTGGTGCTCTCCTATTTTTCTTTAACATTTCTTGTACTTTTTCAAAAGTTTCATTTTCTATAATTCTTGGAATTGCATTTTGGGTTTCTTCTCCATGATAAGAATATATTCCTATATACTTTTTATTTTCTAAAATTGTCCTAATACTATTTTTATTAAATTCATTTCCATAAGAAGTTTTTATATTTTTACTATTTAAGTATCTTTGTATTTCTACCATTGTTTTTCCATTAATATACATATTAAAAATTTCTTTTATAATTGGTGCTGTATTTGTATCTATTTGATATTTTTTATCTTGGTCAACTGTTAGCCCTAAAGGTATTGACCCACCATTATATAAACATTTTTCTGCATTTATTTTCATGCCCCTTCTAACTTTTTGTGATAATTCAACAGAATAGTATTCTGCCATACCTTCAAGCACACTTTCCATTAATACTCCAGATGCATCTTCAGATATATTTTCCTTTGCCGAGAATACTCTTACATTATTCTTTTTTAGTTTATTTTTATATGTTGCACTATCATATCTGTTTCTTGCAAAACGGTCTAATTGATAAACTAATACACCATTAAAAAATTTTTTATTGCTATCTTGTATCATTTTTTGAAATTGTGGTCTATTATCATTTGTACCAGTTAAGGCTCTATCTATGTATTCTCCTACTATTGTATAATCATTTCTTTTTGCATATTCTTGACAAACTGCAATTTGTCCTTCTATTGATTGCTCTGTTTGATTATGCGAACTGTATCTGGCATATATTACAACGTTCATATTTTATATAACTCCTTTTATAATTGTTATTTTATTTTTTAAAATATATCGTTTTTCAAAGGCAACTCTCGAGTTTTATCGAGAGTTCTTTAAAAACGATTTTTTAAAATTAAATATCATTTATAGTTTTTATAACTTTTCCTAAAATTACTACATCTTTTAAATTATATGTTATTGTTTCATATTGACTATTTAATGGTGCTAATGTAATTTCTTCCTTGTTTATAAATGCATATCTAACAATAATATCTTCATCTTTTATTTTAACTGCCAATACATCTCCATTTTTATATTTATCTTCTATTTGTAGTGTTATTTTTGCTCCTTCTGTTATTTTAGGGAACATTGCATTGTCTTTTACTTGTATTGCCAATGGTTCTGTAAAACTAATTGTTACATTATCTTGCTTTGCTTTAAATTCAAGCATATCATTGTTTATTTCCATATCCTTTTCGTTATCTAATAATGAAACAATAAAATCTGCAATAGGTTCTTTATTCAGTTCTTCTTTTATCTGTGTTAGAGTTAGTTTATCTATTTTGTTCTCAAACACACTTAGCGCTGCTATTGTTGTCATTAATTTTATTGCAATAAACACATCTATTATTTCCTTTGGTGCTTTTTCAAGGTAGCCTTCTATTACAAGTAATCTTTCGTCTGCATTACAAATTCTTGCTATATCTCTTGATACTTTTTCAGAAGGGGCTGGCAATTTACCATTTTGCAATTTACTTAATCTTGTGGTGTCAATACCATTTCCAATATCATTACATTTTTCTACAATTTGTTTTGCAGTATAACCACTTTCCGCAATTATTTTTGTTAATAACTTACTATATCTTGACATTTTATATTCACTCCTTAATGCCAAGAGTATAGCATAATTGTATCGTATTTGTCAACAGTATTGAAAAAGTATTGACAATGTTTTGCGTAGTATATATAATTACAACAGAATTGATTTTATAGTTTCAACTGCTGTTTTAATCATTTTCAGTTTATTTCTTCGCTTTGCTTAGTTACCCTAAATGCCTTTATTGGTTTGGTGTCAAGGTCACTTTAGTGCCGAGCAAAGCGAGGGCAACCTTTACACCAAACCTAGAAAGGCATAAACTAAAAATGAGCAAAACGGAAATGTAGGTGTTTAGTAACACCCTACAAGCGTCCGTAATTACGGATTAATTATACAAGAAAGGAAAGTGGTTCTATGATAGATACTATCAAAATTGTTAGCATGATTAATTTGCATATTTATAATGCAATTAAATCTTCTAGCATTATAAAAACATCTTATCATAGTGCTACTGGTGAAATATTTTACACTATTATAAATGATAGCATAGAAGGTTCTTATAGTTCTAGTTTATCTGTTAGAGTAGGCGAAGGCTCAAAATATAAATTTACTAATATGTACTATATAGAAATTGAAGGCTCTTATCACAAATTAATTCGTGGTTTTAATAGCCATAATGGTTTTTATAATTTAGTATTTATAACAAAAGAATTAATTAAAATGGTAGAAAGTGCCTATAAGGTAGTATTGCCTACAATTAGGCATTGGTTTATTCAAAGAGTAGATATTGCGATTTGTTATGATTTAAAAAATCAAGAAAATATTAAGGCATATATTAATAATTTAAATTGTTGCAATTACCCTAGAAGAAAATTAAAACATTATGAAGAAGAAAGTATATATTTAACTGGTAGCACTACAACATTGAAAATATATAACAAATTAAAAGAATTTAAAAAACACGATATAAAAAAATTTAAAAATACTGATTTTAATATAATTGAATATTTAGAAACAATAAAAGGATTTATAAGATTTGAGTGTGAAATTAAAAAAAGGAAATTGACAAATTTTTATAATAAAAAATATATAAGAGTTTATTCTATTAGTTATAATGATTTAAAAAATATATGGTATGAAGAATTTAGTAAGTTTTTAAAAATATTAAAAAGTGATTTAAATATAGTAAATGAAAGAACCCTTATTAAAGAAAGACTTTTTACAATGTATAAAAAGACAAGAGCAAAAAATCTATTCAATTTTTATTTACTCACATCTATTCAAGGTTTGCAAGAAATGCGAAGGTGTACAAACAGGAGTATGTATTACAAGAATATCTCTGACCTAAAAAAAGCCAATATTGACTTTAGTCAGAAATTAGATGTAGACTTAACTAATAGCATTATAAATTTTAATCCATTTAAGGAGAAAGAAATATTTTAAATCCAGAATTAACTGATGAACAAATTTCTGCTATTGGTTATGCTTTTTTTGAAAGTGGCATTATAGCATACATTAATGCCCATAAATCTGAGTATAAGGAGTTTTTAGAAAATGAATTAGATAAATAATAAAATGGGCTACTAAAAAGTAGTCCATTATTTTATTTCTTTTCAATTGTTATAGTTATATTATGTTTTTTTGCAATATCTAATAAAGTATTGATATTGTAACATCTTCTTCCTGCTTCATAATCTTGAATACCCCTTAAACTTCTATTTATTGATTTTCCAAAATCTTTTTGAGTTAGTTCTGTCCACTCTCTTATTATTTTTATTATATCTTTGGGTTCATAATCATTTGCAACTATTTTCATAACTATACACTCCTATTAAACTTTAATTTTATTGTTGACAAGTATATCAAAATGCGTGTATAATTTTACTAATAGCCACGCAAACTGCGTGCAAAGATGTTTTAAGGAGGTTTTTATGTGCAGTAATAATATAAAGCAATATAGATTATGCAAAAATTTAACCCAAAAACAACTAGCGAAAATAACTGGTCTGTCTTTTTCTTATTTGTCAAGACTAGAAAATGGTTCTAGTAATAACCCTACTTTTAAATCTATGCAAGGTATATCAAAAGCATTAGACAAATCTATATTTGAAATATTTAATATAAAAGAAGGAGATTAAATAATGTACCCAGAAGATATTGGAGAGAGATTAAAAAGTTTATTACTAATGAAAGATATTAAAAGAAGTTATTTAGCAAAAAAAATTGGTATTAGTTATAATACACTTACTAATAAATTAAATGGCAAAGGAGAATTTTCTGCTATTGAAATATCAAAAATTAAAGATATTTTAAATCTTGATGTAAAATTAAGTTCTAACATATTTTTTAACCCAAATTATACAACAAAAAGAAATAGGAATGACTAATCATTCCTATTTTATTTTTATATTCATTGCAAATCCACCTATAAAATAAACGATGTTCGGATAATGTAAATATGGCTGGGGTGGTAGGATTCGAACCTACGAAATGTCGGAGTCAGAGTCCGATGCCTTACCACTTGGCGACACCCCAATATATTTTAATATTTTAACATAAATTTTGAAGGAATGCTATTATTTAATTAAAATTAATTAGAAAAATTGTAATTTGTGTGAGTAATTGCTTTATTAAAAATACCAAAAGACATCCGCCAAATCTCGTCGGGGTTTTTATATTTTAAATCGCTCGTTGC
>CAMEUC010000014.1 GCA_945937855.1 uncultured Clostridium sp.
ATTGTTTCTGCTAGAGTTTCTAGTTTTTCTACATCTTCTAATGTTCCCTCTCCTTTTGTAATTTTGTCTAAAATTTCTAACATTCTTTTTGTTCCAATTCTACATGGATTACATTGCCCACAGCTTTCGTCTACTGTAAAACCTAAATAAAATTTTGCTAAGTTTACCATACATTTGGTATCATCCATTACAATTAGTCCACCTGACCCCATCATTGAGCCAATTTGAGTTAATGATTCATAATCTATTGGTGTGTCTAAATTTTCTGCTGGTATGCATCCTCCAGAAGGTCCACCTGTTTGTGCTGCTTTAAAGTTATGACCATTTGGTATCCCTCCACCTATATCAAAAACTATTTCTCTTAAAGTTGTTCCCATAGGTACTTCTACTAGACCAACATTTACAACATTTCCACCAAGAGCAAATACTTTTGTTCCTTTTGAGTTTTCTGTGCCAATACTAGAATACCATTTAGCCCCATTTAAAATTATTTTTGTTATATTTGCATATGTTTCTACATTGTTTATTAATGTTGGCCTTCTCCATAAACCAGAATTTGCTGGGAATGGTGGTTTTGATCTTGGTCTGCCTGTTTTACCTTCTATTGATTCCAAAAGTGCTGTTTCTTCTCCACATACAAATGCTCCTGCACCTAATCTTACCTCTAAATCGAATTCAAAATCTGTTCCAAATATGTTTTTACCAAGTATCCCATATTCTCTTGCTTGGTCTATTGCTGTTTGAAATCTATGTACTGCTATGGGATATTCTGCTCTTACATAAATATATCCTTTATTTGCACCAATTGCATATCCTGCAATCATCATTGCTTCCAAAACGCAATGTGGATCTCCCTCTAATATGCTTCTATCCATAAAAGCACCGAGGATCTCCTTCGTCTGCATTACATACTACATATTTTTGAGTACCTTTTGCCATCCTAGTGAAGCTCCATTTTTTCCCTGTTGGGAATCCTGCTCCACCTCTTCCTCTAAGTCCTGAATTTGTAACCTCTTCTATTACTTCTTCTGGTGTCATTTCAAAAAGTACTTTTTCTAATGCTTTATATCCATCAAATGCTATGTATTCATCTATATTTTCTGGATCAATCACACCACAATTTTTTAGTGCAATTCTTTTTTGCTTTTTATAAAAATTAAGTTCATCTAATTTTTTTACTGTCTTTTGATCTATATCTTTGCATAGCAATCTTTCTACAATTTCACCTTTTACAATGTGTGTATCTATTATTTCTTCGCAATCTTCCGGCTTTACCATTGCATAAAATACATCTTCTGGTCTTATTATTACTATTGGTCCTTTTGCACATAGACCAAAGCACCCTGTTTGGATAACTCTTACATTTTCTATATGTTTTTCTTCTATTATTTTTCTAAAGTTTTCTATTATTTTTGGTGATTTTGAAGATGTGCACCCTGTTCCATGGCATACTAATATATGTTTTTCTATTGTGTTTGCTTTTAAATTTACTCTTAAATCTAATTCTTTTCTTTTTTCTTCTCTTATTTTTCTTATTTCTTCTAAAGTTTTCATTATTACCTCCTTAATTTTGGTTATTACTCAGCCTACCTTTTGTATGATTTTTTTAAAAGATCAAACTCTCCAAGGCATACGCGGGTATTCCCCCGCCTCAAAGGGCTGTCGAGATTTGACTTTTAAAAAAATATACAAAACGGCTGATATTTTAGTTGCTATATTTTTTTAGCATAATGTATTATATCTAAAAATTAATCTTTAGACATATATTCATCAAGTACCTTGTCTACCATTTCTGGTGTTGCCCTACCGTGGACCTCATCATTTATAGTAAACACAGGAGCTAATCCACAAGCGCCAATACATCTAGTTGCTTCTAATGAAAACTTTCCATCTGCTGTAGTTTGACCTACATCTATTCCTAATTTTTGTTTTACTCTATCTAAAATTTTTTCTGAACCTTTTACAAAGCATGCTGTTCCTAAACATACTGCTATATTATATTTCCCTTTTGGTTTTAACGTAAACCTTGCATAAAAAGTAATTACTCCATAAATTTCAGCCATTTCTATTCCTAGATATTTAGAAATTTCAAGCTGAACATTTTCTGGAATATATCCATAAGTTTCTTGAACTTCATTTAATATTTGTATTAAATTACTTTTGTTTCTCTCATATTTGGATAATATTTTTTCTATTCTTTCATCGTTACAATCGTTGCCACATTTGCATTTTTCACTCATATTACTCCTCCTATTTTTCTTATATTTCTATATATTTTCATGTGTATGTTTTTATGAGTATACTAGTATTATAAATGTAAATTTTCATTTTGTACATATTTTTTAAAATTATTTTTTGCACGAACTACAATATGGGCACCCTCTACATTCATCTCCTTTTTGTTTTTTAGTTATTATTTTTATTACACTTACAATTATAATTCCAATGATTAATATATCTACTAAATTAAATCTTCCTTTTTCTAATCTGCTTCCTATTTGATATACTGATGTTGCTAATATCCATGCAAATATTATTTGAAATGCTACTGCTTTTAATACTTTTTTTGTACTTCCTAATTCTCTTTTCATCGCTCCAATTGCTCCAAAGCATGGTGCACTAAATAAATTAAATACCATAAATGCATATGCAGATGCTGCAGTGAAAAAGCTAAACATACTTGCTCCTTCAAATATTTGGCTTCCTTGTTCAACTTCTTCCGTAAATCCTGCAATAACAGACATAGACGATATTACCTGTTCTTTTGCGACTAATCCTTGAATTGCAGAAACCGCTACTCCCCAATTGTTTTCTCCAAGCATTGGGTAAAAAGCCCAAGATATTGTTTTACCAATAGATGCAAGAATACTATTTTCTACATCCACACCATATTCTAATTTAAATGAGAAAGATAGTAAAAACCATATTACAATTGAGCAAATTAGTATAACACTGCCCGCCCTTTTTATAAAAGCTAATACTTTATCCCATACATCTTTTGCTACATATTTTATGCTTGGTAATTTGTATTCAGGTAATTCAGAAATATATGTATTACTGGTATTCTTAAAAATAAATTTTTTCATAAGTATTGCACTAAAAATAATTATTGCTATTGCAAAGAAGTATAAAGAGGCAGAAACCAAACCAGATTTTTCTCCAAAGAAATATCCTGAAAATAGTGCTATTATTGGTAATTTCGCACTACATGGAATAAATGGAGTTAAAATTGCTGTCATTTCTCTTTCATCTTGATTTTCTATAATTCTTGTTCCCATAATTCCTGGCACACTACATCCCGAACCAACTATAAAAGGAATTAAACTTTTTCCACTTAATCCTATTTTTCTAAATAACTTGTCCAACAATAATGCAATTCTCGACATATAACCTGTTGTTTCTAACACAGATATACATATAAATAAAATAATTAATTGTGGTACAAATCCTAGAACTGCTCCAACACCTGCAATAATTCCATCTACAACTAAACTTCTTACCCAGTCAGAAGCTCCAATATTTATAAATAATTCACTTACACCTTTTCCAAAGTTTTCTACTAACTCAGCAATAAAATCTACCGTAAAGCTTCCAACCACTCCTACTGATAAATAATATACTAAAAACATTATTAAAATAAATATTGGGAAAGCAAGCCATTTATTTAAAAATACTTTATCTAACTTATCAGATATATTTTCTTTTATATGATGTTTTATTACTGTTTGTTTTTTCACTTGTTCTATAAACTCATACCTTTGCGTCGCTATTATTTCTTCTAAATCAGTATCATGATTTTGTGAAAGTTCTGTAATTATTTTTTTTATGCTATATGTATTTAAGCTTGTAAATCTTTCATCTTCTTCTAATAGTTTTACTGCTATGAATCTTTTATGTGGTTCTTCTTTAGGCAACTGGTTTTGTACTTGTTTTATGGCATTTTCTAGTTTTGCATCATAAATATATTGTTTTGTTTTAGCTCTTTTACTTTCTATTTCTTGGATTAATTCTTTTATACCTATTTCTTTTAAGGCTGATATTTTTATAACACTTGTCCCTAATATTTGCTCTAATTTTTCTATATCTATTTCTATTCCTTTTTTAGCCAAAATATCTGTCATGTTTAAAGCTATAATAATTTTACAATCTAATTCCAAAAGTTGTGTTGTTAAATATAAACTTCTTTCCAAAGAAGTACTATCCACTATGTTTATAATAATATCTGGCTTTTCCTCAAAAATAAACTTTCTTGACACATCTTCTTCTACACTATATGGGCTTAATGAGTATATACCTGGTAAGTCCGTAATTTCATGGCTTGTACCTTTAATTATTCCTGTCTTTTTTTCTATTGTAACACCCGGCCAATTACCAATTTTTGCATTCATTCCTGTTAAAACATTAAATAGAGTGGTTTTTCCACTATTTTGATTTCCTACTAATGCAATCTTCATTTATAGCACCTCCACTTCTATTTTATTCAAGTCTTCCTTACATATGCAAAGTTCATAATCTCTTAAAGTTATATATATTGGATCTCCCATTGGTGCTATTTTTTTTATAGAAATAATAACCCCTCTAGTTACTCCCATATCTAGTAAATGTCTTCTTATAGCTTTATTTGTTTCTTTTAATTTTAAAACTTTAGCTTTTTGCCCTACCACTAGTTCAGATAAATTACATATATCACCAGTTTTTTTCATACTACCCCCATTTTTTCTACCTTTTAAAAACAACTTTAAATGTCGTATAGTCATTATTTGAAAAAGCTGTAATGTTCCCTTTATAATTTGTGACTATAGTTTTTGCTATTGCAAGTCCTAATCCATAATGATTATCTGTTCTATTCCTAGCTTCATCTTTTCTATAAAATCTCTCAAATATTCTTTTTTCATCATCTTTAGAAATAGGATTTCCTTTATTTTTTACCTCTAATATAATATTGTTTTTTTCTTTATATAGTTCTACTAAAATCTTACCATCTTTTTCAAAACTATGTTCAATTGCATTATCTATTAAAATTGAAATTAGTTCTTTAATATCGTCAGCATTACATTGAAAATTAATATTTTCTTGTATATTATATTCAAAATCTATATTTTTTTCAAATATTAAACTTTCAAAAGTTAAAATAGACATTTCTACAGTTTTTGAAAGGTTTATTTCATTGTAGACCTCTTCTTTTTTGTTCTCTAATTTTGCTAAATCTAATAATTTTACAATTAATTTATTCATTCTTTCAGATTCACTTTTTATATTATATATCCATTTGTCATTTTTTGAATCCATTTCTAAATTTTCAGCATTTGCCATAATTACTGCAAGTGGAGTTTTTAGTTCGTGTGCAGCATCTTCTACAAATTGTTTTTGTTTATTAAATGTTGAAAATACTGGTGCGGTAACCCAATTAGTTAGTTTTATAGAAACCAATATTATTACAATTTCTACCATTGCTGCAATGATCAATGTAATTTGTAATAATGAAATTAGCCTATTTTTTGTGCTTAAATTATATATTATAATAATGTAATTTTCATTTTTTATTGAATAAGAATAATCTGAAAAATATAAATTTCCTGTATTAATTTTTATATTATCATTTAAATTTTTTTCCTTTTTTAGAATCTCATTTGCATAAGAAATAATAGTATCTGTATTTATATTACTATCAGTATGACTAATTATGTAAGACATATTATTGTCTTTTTCTAAAATAATTGTATATACTATTTTGTCTAAATAAATCATTTCATTTTCTTTGTATTCATACATTTTTTTTATTATATTTTCTTTACTTTCATATATAGAAGCAGTTTTTACTAATGTTTCAGTTATTGCATCTTTTTCTTTTTTATATGCTTGATAATTAAAAACAATTAAAATACTAATTAAAAACAATGTAGGAATTAGAAAAACTATTATAAAAACTTTATTTTTTAATTTCTTCATCGCACACCTCTAATTTATATCCCAGTCCTCTAACTGCTTTTATATTTATTCCGAGAGCCTATAATTCTTAATTTTTTTCTAATAAAAGACAAATATGCTTCTAAATTGTTGGATTCTGCCTCGTTATCAAATCCCCAAACTTTATTATAAATTTGCTCTCTTGGTACAATTCGATTATAGTTTTTCATTAGATATTCTAATAATAAATATTCTTTTCCAATTACTTCAATTGATTCTTCTGTTTTTGTACATAATAAATTACAAGTACCTACATTTAAACTTAAATCTCCTACTTCAATACAATTATTTTTACTTTTTATATCAATTCTTAATTGAACATTTACTCTAGCAACTAATTCATCCATATGGAATGGTTTTGTTATATAATCATTTGCGCCATTTTCTAGACCATATATTTTATCCTCTAACATAGACTTTGCTGTAAGAATAATTATTTTAGTATCTATTGATTTTTGTCTTATTTGTTTCAATATTTCAAATCCATTAATTTTAGGTAGCATTACATCTAGTATTATTAAATCATAGGTATTAGTCAATGCATTATCTAATCCGTCTTCTCCATTATTAGATATGTCAACACTATATTTTTCTTTTTTTAATCGAAAAGAAATTGCTTCAGCAAGTTTTAATTCGTCTTCAATTATTAAAATTCTCAAAATTTTCACCTCTAATATAATCATTTCTTGTTATATCTGTTCTAGAAGTGTATATATGTTATCACATTTTTCCCAAATTTTCTATTATTTTGTAAGAGTATTCTCAATTCATTTATATTGTTGCAATAAAAGAATCACCTCATATATAAGGTGATTCTTTTATTGTCTTCTAAGAATTAATTTTTCTTATCTTTATATATATTTATTATATCTTTAAAACTCATTTTTGTACCATAATTTAATATTGCATTTGAATATATTTTTATTGCTACTTTTACTATAACTAATATTGTAACTATTAAAATTGCAATAGAAATTGCTACATCTGTGCCATTTGATAAGCCCATCATTATTCTAAATGGCATACAAAATGGTGATGATATTGGAAATAATGATGCAAATAAGTTAAGGCTACTTGTAGGATTCATCATAGTAAAATATGATAAATAAAATCCCACCATTGCCAAAAGCGTTACTGGAGTATTAGCAGATTGTATATCCTCTGGTTTGCTTACGGTTGAGCCTGTTAAGGCATATAATAAAGCATATGTAAAATATCCTAATATAAAATAAATAATAGTAATTATTCCTAGATATGGTGTAATATTAGACATATCTAATACATTATTTAATAGTTCTGGATCTAAAAATGCTTTAGCACTTATTAATGCCGTTGCCACAATAACTATCATTTGTAGTAATCCTACAATTCCTATTCCTATTGTTTTACCTAATACTATTGTTCTAGGGCTAGTAGATGTTACAAGTGTTTCCATTATTTTTGATGTTTTTTCTGTTGTTATTGAGCTTGATACTTGGTATGCGCAAAAATATATTGCATAGAATAATACAATAGACATCATCATCATTACTAAAATATTGCCACTTGCTTCTTCCTCATCTGTTTGTTCTAAAGTGAATTCAAAATTTGGTGTAATTGATTGTAGTTCCGCTTCTGTTAGTCCTAATTTACCAATTTGCATACTAGTATACAAAGAATTAAACGTATTTATCAAGCCTTCTGGTACTTCTCCCATCATAGATGTACTTTCTACTATGTATCTTATTCTTACATTGCCTGCTTGTTTTTCTATTACTATGGCTTCTGCTATTTCTCCATTTTCTATTTTTTGTTTTATATCATCAAATTTAAGATTTTGATTCGTTATTTCAAATTCATATCCTAAATCCATTTGTTTTAATAATTCCAAATTCCCTTCAAATACATTTTCATTATCTACAATTAAAAGTTTGTCTCCTGTACTTTCACCATTTAATTTTTTCATTAAATTTGGTATATTAAAACCAATTACTATTAATAGCAGAATAATCAAAGTTGATATTATAAACGATTTTCTTTTCACCATTTCTTTTATTGTAAATTTCATTACAGTTAAAATATCTCTCATATTATTGTTCACCTACTTTCTCTATAAAGATGTCATTTAAAGTAGGCTTTTTAATCTCAAATTTGTCAACTTTAATTCCTTCTGTTATAAGTTTATTCAAAAGATTATGAGCTTTTTCTTCGTCTGTTATTTTTATAACATAATTATTATTTGTTTCGTTTTCTATTTCTAAGTTAAAGTCTTTAATATAATTTCTTATATCTTGATTTACATCTATTTCTACTCTATTAGCAGGGTAAGTTTCTTTTATTTCTTTTAGATTTCCTTGCAATACAGTTTTTCCTTTATTTAATATTAAAATATCACTACAAAACTCTTCTATTGTTGCCATTTGATGTGCTGACATTATTACATATTTTCCATTTTTTACTAGGTCTATTATAATATTTTTTAGTATTTCTGTATTTACTGGATCTAGTCCACTAAAAGGTTCATCTAGAACGACCAACTCTGGATTATGTATTATTGCAGTCATAAATTGTATTTTTTGTTGATTTCCTTTTGATAGTTTTTCTGCTGGCATTTGCAAGTATTCTTCTACTTTAAGCTCTTTTGCCCATTTATTAATTGAATTTATTGCTTCATCTTTTTTCATTCCTTTTAATTCAGCAAAATACATTAATTGGTCAAATATTTTTGTTTTTGGATAAACTCCTCTTTCTTCTGGTAAATATCCAAAATTTACATTTTTTCTATCTACTGCTTTACCTTTCCACGTAATTTCACCACTATCTTTTTTAATAATCCCAAGTAGCATTCTTATTGTTGTGGTTTTTCCTGCTCCATTAGTTCCAAGTAGTCCAAATACGCCTGGTTTTTCTAAACTAAATGAAACATTGTCTACAGCTTTTTTCCCTACAAATGTTTTTGATACATTTTCTAACTTTAAGCTCATTTTCTTTCCCCTTTCTTTGTTATAAAATACAATTTCTCTATCCGTATTTAATATAGCATACATTCAAGAAAAAGAATAGGTATTTGGAATATTTTTGTTATTAAATATGATGTTTCTATCATAAGCCTCACCTTCTCTTATGTAGGAGGCAAACTACTTCTACTTATTCTCATATTGTTATAAATTGATATATTGAAGATGAAACTCGTCCTATTCCAGTGCGAAATTGTAATTTGTTGCTTAGTTATTATTTAATGTTCTTGCTTCTGTAATAAGTTCATCAAAATCCGAAATATATTTCTGGTCTTGTATTACTCTATATTTTTTATATTCATCTAAAGCTAATTTATCTGCAATCTCTCTTTTTATCTTTCCATTATCTTCTAAGATATTGTACTCATTTATTTTTAAAAATACCTCTAACTTTTCTTTCCATTCTTGCATTGAAATGATTTTTCTTAATTTTACTTGACGTTCTGCATAATCAAGATACATTGATACTAGATTATTTAATTCTTTAATTTCTTCTTGTGATAAATAATTTTTTGCTATTGTTACATCTGTTTCAAGTATTTTACCATCTGGTGCATTTTTCCAAGTTGTTAATCCCATATTTTCTTTTTTGCTATCTACTCTATTATAAATTATTTCAGGAGCAGTCATTCCAGTAATTGCAAAATGTAATTTATTTTGAACATTTTTATAAAATTCTTTTGTTGTTTCACTATTTTTATCATAATCAAAGCTACATTCTTTGTATATATCAGTTATTTTTTGGTAAAATCTTCTTTCACTAGCTCTAATTTCTTTTATCTTAATTAATAATTCATCAAAGTAATCTTTTCCAAATTTAGGACCATTTTTTAATAATTCACTATTAACAACAAACCCTTTCTTTATATATTCCTTCAATGTTTTTGTTGCCCAAATTCTGAAATCAGTGGCTTCTTTTGAATTCACTCTATAGCCAACTGATATAATAGCATCTAAGCTATAGAAATTAGTATTATATTTTTTTCCATCATTTGCAGTTACTCTAATTTTTTGAGTAACTGAATCTCGTTCTAATTCTTTAGTTTTAAAAATATTTTGTAAATGATATGTAATATTATTTTCTGCCACATTAAATAATTTAGACATTGATTTTTGAGTTAACCAAAAATCTTCTTCATTATATAAAACTTCTACTGATATGTTCTCATTATTTTGACTTTGATATATTATTAAATCTTTTAAGTTTTCTATATTACTCAATTTAAATTACCTCTTTTATATTTTTCTATATTTATATAACTGTTTTTGCTGTATCAGAACTATTGTTTGTATTTGATAATAAATTTACTATGTTGTCAATAAATTTTCCACTTTATTTCTTGTCCAATTATAATCTTACAATTCTTTTTTATTTTTTTCTCTCCCAAAATTGCATTATATATTTCTAAAATATTTTTTATTACTTTTTCATCTGCAAATATATTTTTTGAGCAAGGTAGCATATATGCAGAAAATAGGACAGAATATAGTTCTATATCAAATCCCAATTTGTGAAAGCCTAAATTTTCATAAAATTTTGCTCTTCTTTGCCTAATTTGATTTTCTTCTTCATTATCTCCATTGCCTACTTTTTCAATTTCTATAAATATACCATCATACTCCTTATACATTTCCTTTAATAATTTTATTGCTTCACTTCCATATCCTTTATTTTGATATTTTGGTAAAATGGCGAAAAAATCTAACAGTACATATGGATTATCTTCTAGGAAATCTGTTATAAAAAATCCTACAAACTGCTCTTCTACTATAATCTCAATTATATCGGTACTGTTATTATTATATGATTTCTTTATATCAGCATAATCTTTTCTTTCTGACTCTGGAAATATACTTTTATATTCTGGATATATTACTTTTTTAAATTCTTTAATATCAACTTTTTTTAAATACATACTGTTCCCCTTGTTATTCCTATATAAAATTTATAGTTTGTCCTACCTCATATTTCTACATTTTCTTTATTACTCTCTATTGTTTTTTGTAAATTAATTAATGCCCTTGCAAAAAGTATTAAAAATATTGCGAAAATGTATATCATTACACCGGCTCCAGTAAATGCCATTAGGATAAATAAAGAATTACTTATTAGTCTTCCTATAAATAATGCTGTTTCCACACCAAACCAATATTCTACTTTATATTCTTTTTGTATTATGCTTAAATTAGAAGTATTTGTCTTATTTTTTAAATTTATTAAGTCCATTAATTCTCTGGAAAATGTCTTGAACAAATTAAACAATATAATTGTAGCCATATTGCCTTTATATATCATTAGGCACAATGAAATTACTGTAAACACCGTAGAAACCTTTATTATTCTTGCATAATGTTTTGGTTTAATACCCTTAGCAAACAATATTCCCAATAAAGCAGTGATTAAGCTAAATATAGATGTAAATATTCCTAAGCTTACACTATTAGAAAATACTTTTATTATATAAATTGTAACTATATATGAAAAGGCACCTTCTGAATAAGTTAATCCATCAAAAAATTGTACAATATACGATTTTTTGATTACTTCATTTTTCTTTGCAATATTGGCATAAGCTCTTAAATCTGTTTTTGCTTTCTTAGGCACATTGTGATCTTTAACCATAAATGATAACACAATTAAAGCTACTACCATTACCATTAATATTAGTAAACTTTTTATAAAGCCGGTCTCATAAATTATACCACCAAATACTAATGGATATATTATAGATATGATTGCTGATAAAGCACGGTAAGTTCCTAAGTATTTTGCCCTTTCTTCATTTTTTATACCATCTGATTCAATATTATTATAAACTGAGAAATAGAAGCCTTCCCCTAATCCATACAGTAATCCTACTATATACATATATTTTGTTATATTTTCTCTTAAAATTATAATTGCTAAGAAGTATAAAAGGTTTAATATAATTCCTGTTCTAGTTAGATTTATCCTTTTCTTTGATGTGCAAAAATTTCTTGAGAAGAACATAACAGCATAAATAGCAGAAATTGCTATCAACTTATATATCCCAAGTGGCAATATATTGTTATCTGATACATCTAAAAAGTATAAAACAAAAAAACTATCAATAAAACCATTTAATATTGTCTTTACAATTCTCATGCTCAAATAAACTTTATAATTGTTCATTTTTTCCTCACTTTTGTCCTTATTAAATGTTATTACTGTTAATATTATAAATAATTTTGGTGTTTTATATACCTTTTTATAAAATTTTTAAATTCCTATTCATTATCCAATTTTGTATAATTTCTTTATCTATTTTCATGTTGTTGTTTATTCCTGTTCCTAATTTCACATCTGGCTTATTTTTAGCGTGATAATCCATTCCATCAGAATGATTTGTATGTATGTGTAACTCAATCATAAAATCCTCCACTTGTATTTGTTCATATTTTATCACAATGCTTTTTTTCTGACAATACAAAATAAAAAAACATACATATATTCAATTTTCATCTACTAATACATATATGTCTTCATTCAATATTTACTTAAGATTCCTTTTAAGAAGTAATAAACTCCCTTTAATATCATTTTATAATATTATGAGGTGGAGATCCGTATTAACGAACCTCCACCAAATTAATGCTGTTTTAGACATCCATCACGAACCAGCCAACACTATCGGCATATAATTTACTTGGTTCACTTAAAGTTGCCAAGGGATAAATATAGCTCTTAAAATTGAAATTACCACTAGCGATCAAAAAACCAGAGTCATCCATTTTTTTAATTATTTTGCAGGTATTTGCGAGATCAAAGAAAGCTCCAACCTTTCGACTTCCTGTAGGCTCCAATTCATACTTTGCATTTTCAGAATTCCAATAGTGACCCATATCACGACTATCGTTGCACATAGCTTTCCATGCATCTTCCACATAATAGTTTTTCTCTTCAACAAGATACTTCATCTGTTTGCCAAGTAAGGCAGCCCAATGAAGTTCGGTTCCACTTCGGCTGTTTTTCTCAGGTTTAAACTGCTTCCATGTTTCCTCCCACCAAGAAGCAGAATGTCCAACCGCAGGCTTATTTCCATGTTTAAAGACGATTCGACCATCTTCTTCCGATGGGTCCATGCAAGGTGCCCTAAAAGCAGGCAACTTCATCTCGATACCCCTCCAGATGTCTTTCATCAGTCTCTCTTGCCGCCCCGGTTTTGGGTGATACGCCAAAATTATACAACCAATGAGTTCGCTTGGATCAATGACGGGGAACATTTCGTCAAAGTTCTGTTCTGTTGTCTTTTCCATATGTTGTCACTCCTTAAAAAATATTAATTTTGAACACAGCATTGGATATAAAAATTTTATCCGTTTATTATTTTATCACGTTTTTACCTGATTTACAAGTTTTGCCAATTTATTTAATACTTAATATGAATTCAAAAATTTTATCAATGTTCTATTAAAATTATCTTTATCATCATAAAAAGTTCCATGCCTTGTTTTTTGCAATTACGACCTATTTATTTACATATATCATAGATTCTATGGCGCAATCATGCGCCCTTATATAACTCCAATTACTTGCTGAATATTAATCATCTCAGGTTATTACAATAGATAAATCTATTACATCGTTTACATTTATAATTTCTTCGTTAATTTCAATTTCTTTTTTTATGTAGTTTATTTTTTTTACTATTCCTACAATAGTTTTATACTTCCCATTTTTGTAATATTTAACTTGTACTTTTGCACCTATATTTATTTTTCTAAATTCATCTTCTATTTCTTCCAATACCCATTCTGATATTTCCTTTTTTGGCTCATACTCTATTTCTTTTTTCCTTAGCTCTTCTTGTAGACCTTTTAATGCATCAAATGGCATAAATTGTTTTGCTCTTTCTTGTCTATTCACCATTATGCCCTCCTATTAGTTTATTTCTTATTG
>CAMEUC010000015.1 GCA_945937855.1 uncultured Clostridium sp.
GCAGATACTTTAAGACCAGCACTACAAATAATAAAAACAGCTCCAGAAACTAAACTAGTGTCTACTTTTGCAGCAATAGATGTTCCAAATTGTGAATTTGGAGAAAATGGGTTATTTTTCTTTGCAGATTGTGGACTAAATCAAAACCCTAATAGTGAAGAATTAGCTGAAATTGCATTATCTACTGCAAAAAGTTTTGAAACTTTAGTAGGAGAAGAGCCAAAAGTGGCAATGCTTTCTTACTCTACAATGGGAAGTGCAAAAGCAGAAGAGGTTACAAAAGTTCAAGAAGCAACAAAATTAGCAAAAGAACAAGCACCAGATTTAATGTTAGATGGAGAAATGCAATTAGATGCAGCAATTGTTCCAAGTGTAGCACAAAGTAAAGCACCAGAAAGCAAAGTTTCAGGAAAGGCAAATGTACTAGTATTCCCAGAACTAGAAGCAGGAAATATAGGATATAAATTAGTAGAAAGACTTGCAAAAGCGGAAGCCTATGGACCAATATGCCAAGGAATAGCAAAACCAGTAAATGATTTATCAAGAGGTTGCAAAGCAGAAGATATAGTGGGGGTTGTAGCAATAACAGCAGTGCAAGCACAAAATATGTAGATATGTATTTATTACTAAAATTTTCTTGCCTGTTACCCCTTGCATACTATTTCCCCATATAGTATAATTAGCTAGTAATTAAAAAAACACAAAAGAAAGGGGAAAGGATATGAATAAAACAGTAAAAACAATTATTATTGCACTTGTTGCTATTGCAATAGTAGTAGCAGTTGTTGCAATTTTTATGGTAAATAAAAAACCAAAAACAAATTTGGAGACAGTAAATAGTAATGAGGATTTATTAGCATTGGTTAATAAACTTTATGAAGGGCAAAAAGGTTTATTCTCAAGTTTGCAAAATGAAGCAGTAGATGTTGCAGATAATGATTTTATACAATATTATACAGGACTTGAAAATGGTACAAACCTAGAATATGTTGTTACATCAGAACCAATGATTAGTTCACAAGCATATTCACTAGTACTTGTGAAAGTAAAAAATGGTGTTGATGCTAATTCAGTTGCAAAAGAAATGTCTGAAAAAGTAAATACATCAAAATGGATATGTGTTTCTGCAGAAAAACTTTATGCAACAAGTAGTGGAGATATAGTATTCCTTGTAATGTCTAGTGAAGATATGGCTAAACCTATTTACGAAAAATTTAAAACATTAGCTGGAAATGTAAATGAAGTATATGAAAAAACTGAAGAAGAAATAGAATTACCACCAGAAATGTATTAATAAAAACTATAAAGTATCGCCGTAGATTAATTATATATTTTACGGCGATATTGCTATGTATAAGGAGAAAAAATGGTATTTTCAAGTATAACTTTTTTATTTTATTTTTTACCAATAGTGTTATTGGTTTATTATTTGGTGCCAAAAAAATGTAAGAATATAGTATTATTAATAGCATCACTTACATTTTATTTCTATGGAGAACCAAAATACACATTATTAATGGTATTTTCCATTATTTGTACATACTTTTTTGGACTTTTAATTAATAAATATAAAAAGTATTCAAAACTATTTTTAGTGCTTTCAATTTCTATAAGTGTAGGAATATTAGTTTATTTTAAATATATAAACTTTATAATCCAAAATATTAATTTATGGCTTACAAACAAAATAGATTTTATTCATGTTGTATTGCCAATAGGAATATCCTTCTATACTTTCCAAATGATTAGCTATATTGTTGATGTATATAGAGGACAAGCAAAGGTTCAAAAAAACATTCTAAAACTTGCAATGTATATTTCACTATTCCCACAATTAATAGCAGGACCAATTGTACGATATACTACCATAGAAGAACAATTGGAAAATAGAACACACACATTTGAAAAATTTGCTTTAGGAGTTAGAAGATTTGTAATTGGACTTGGTAAAAAAGTTCTAATTGCAAATGTTTTAGGAGAATTAACTTCCATATTTCTATCAAGTAATGAGATGAATGTTTTATATTATTGGATATATGGAATAGCTGCAATGCTTCAGATTTATTTTGATTTTTCTGCTTATTCAGATATGGCTATAGGTCTTGGAAAAATGTTTGGTTTTGATTTTTTAGAAAATTTCAATTACCCATATATTGGGGCAAGCATAACCGATTTTTGGAGAAGATGGCACATATCACTAAGCTCATGGTTTAGAGATTATGTATATATTCCACTTGGAGGAAATAGAGTAAATAAACTAAAATGGATAAGAAATATACTTGTGGTGTGGATGCTAACAGGACTATGGCATGGCGCAGCATGGAACTTTATACTTTGGGGACTATTCTTTGGAATATTATTAATTATAGAAAAACTATTTTTAGAAAAAATCTTAAAAAAACTGCCTAAATTTTTATCAAGAATTTATGTATTGATGGCTGTAATGATTAGTTTTATTATATTTAATGGAGAAAGTTTTTCACAAATTATGCAAAATATAGGAGGACTAATTGGAATAGGGGGAATTCCGCTAGCTTCAAAGGAAAGTATATATTATTTTAAAAGCTATTTAGTAGTTATTGTAGCTGGAATAGTTGGGGCAACACCAATTTTTAAAAACATTGCAAATAACAAAAAAATACATAAAGTTATTAATATATTAGAACCTATATTTTTACTTGGAATATTACTACTTTCTACAAGCTATATTATAGATGGTTCATTTAACCCATTTTTATATTTTAGATTTTAGGAGGGGAAAATAATGCAATATAAAACAAAAAACATAATTATTACAATAGGTTTTGTGAGTTTATTAATACTAGTATTTTTCATAAACATAGTAGTAGAAGATAAACAAATATCTATTACAGAAAGAAGAAAACTAGCAGGTTTCCCAGAAATTTCTATATCTAAATTATTAACAGGGGAAACAACTAGTAAATTCGAAAATTACGCAGTAGATCAATTTGTTGCGCGAGATACTTTTAGAAGTATTAAAGCTTTTTATAGCACAAATATTTACAAACAAAAGGATAACAATAACTTTTTTGAAAAAGACGGAGCAATTTATAAAATGGATTATCCGTTAAATGAGAAAAACATAGAAAAATCTGCAAGTAAAATTAATGAGGTATATAATACATATTTAAAAGGTATGAATGTATATTTTGCAATTATTCCAGATAAAAATTATTATTTAGAAAATGATGACCACTTAAAATTTGATTATAACCTAGTAAAACAAATTATGAATAATGAGCTAACTAACCTAAAATATATTGATATTTGGGATAGTTTAGAGCTAGAGGATTATTACAAAACAGACCTTCATTGGAGACAAGAAAAATTGGATAAGGTCGTAAATACTATAGAAACAAATATGAATTTAGAAAACATAGAAAGTAACTATGTAATATGTGATGTAGGAAATCTTTATGGAACATATTATGGACAATTAAGTGCAAATGTTATGCCAGATAAAATGTATATTTTAATTAATGACACAATAAATAATTGTACTACATATAATTATGAAACCCAAAAAACAGGTAAAATTTATGATGAAACACCTTCACAAGATAAATATGATATTTATCTATCAGGTGCAACACCAATAATTAGCATAGAAAATGAAAATGCAACAACGGATAAAGAACTATTACTATTTAGAGATTCATTTGGAAGCAGTATAGCACCATTATTAATGGAAAATTATAAAAAAATAACACTAATAGACTTAAGGTACATATCAAGCAAAATACTTGGGTCATATATTGAATTTAAAGACCAAGATGTTTTATTTTTATATAGTACAGTAGTATTAAATCAAAATATATTAAAATAGAAAATTTATCCTAATAAACTCTTGCATTATGGCAAAATATAATATAAAATAAAAACCTAGGGAAAAATTAAACCAAATTTAGAAGGAGAGACCAGATATGAAAATTTTAGTAGTAAACTGTGGAAGTTCATCATTAAAATATCAATTAATAAACATGGATAATGATGAAGTATTAGCATCAGGAAAATGTGACAGAATTGGTGTAAAAGGGATGGAAATGCCTTTTGTTGAGTACAAAAGAAATGGAAAAAAACATGTAAAAGAATTAGAATTACCAAACCATACAGTAGCATTTGAAGCAGTACTTGCATTTTTAACAGATGCAGAAATAGGAGCAATAAAAGATGTTAGCGAAATTGATGCTATAGGTCATAGAATAGTAAATGGAGGACCAAGCTTTACAAAATCAGTAGTAATTACACCAGATGTTTTAGAAGAATATAATAAATGCATAGAATATGCACCATTACACAACCCAGCACATTTACAAGGAATAAATGCTTGTATGAGCTTAATGCCAAATGTGCCAGAAGTATTAGTATTTGATACATCATTCCATAGAACAATACCAGAAAAAGCAGCATTATATGCAATACCATATGAATATTATGAAAAATATGGAATAAAAAGATATGGAGCACATGGTATATCACATCAATTTATAACAAAAGCTGCAGCAGAAAAATTAGGTAAAAAACCAGAAGAAATAAACATTATTTCTTGCCATTTAGGAAATGGAGCAAGTTTAGCAGCAATAGAAAAAGGTAAATGTGTAGATACATCAATGGGATTAACACCACTTGAAGGACTAGTTATGGGAACAAGATCAGGAGATGTAGACCCAGCGGTTTTACAATTTGTAATGAAAAAAGAAAACTTAAGTATAGACGAAATGTTAAATATTTTAAATAAAAAATCAGGAATGCTTGGTGTATCTGGAGCAACAGGAGATATGAGAGACTTAAAAGGATTAAGAGATAAGGGAGATAAAAGAGCAGAATTAGCATTAGAAATGTTCTCATACAGAGTAAGAAAATATATTGGAGCATATATGGCAGTATTAGGGCATGTAGATGCAATTATATTTGAAGGAGGAATTGGAGAACATAACTTAGATGCAGTTGCAAAATCAGTTGAAGGATTAGAAGAATTTGGAATAAAATTAGATAGAACAAACTTAGCAGATGAATGCTATGAAGGAATAATAAGTACACCAGATTCAAGAATTCCAATGTATGTAATTCCAACAAACGAAGAATTAGAAATAGCAAAAGAAACAATGGAATTAGTAAAATAAGTATAAATAAAAACATAAAAATATCAGAACAGTATATATAATATTTTCAATTTGCGAAACTGTAGGGGCAGGGTTCCATACATGCCCGTAAATAATATAAATACAGGAATAAGATTATTCCTGTATATTTTATAAGAGGGAGTAAATATGAGTAAAAGAAGAGAAATCTTATTAATAACATTAATCTTAATAGTACAAACAATAATATTTGTAATAGTAGGAGTAAATAAATCATACATACACATGGATGA
The DNA here is from genome assembly GCA_945937855.1 of uncultured Clostridium sp. Taxonomy (GTDB): domain Bacteria; phylum Bacillota; class Clostridia; order TANB77; family CAG-508; genus UMGS1933. Next base: position 5,396 of record CAMEUC010000015.1, read on the forward strand.
AGCATATTCATTAGGACTTGCAAGCTATGATAAAGTAGAAATACAAGATAACGAAGACTTTTATGACACTTGGCATAATAAAGAATATTATGAAGATTATTTAACAGTAAATGATGATGAAGTAGGCAAATATTCACAAGTATATGAAAATCAAAAAAATGATGTACATCCGCCTTTATATTATTTAATATTAAGAATTGCTATGGGATTTTCAAAGAACCATTATTCAAAATGGCCAGGAATAGTGGTAAATATTATAATATACATTTTTATAACAGTATTTATGTACTTAATACTAGAAAAAATATTAGCAAATAAAGAAAAATCAAAAGAAAAAGCAATGATACTGGCATTTATCTCATCAATAACAATGGCGTCATTAACAAATGTAATATATATTAGAATGTATGTACTTTCTACATTAAATATAGCCATAACAACATATTTACATATGAAGCTATTAGATAGTGAAAAGTTAAACTACAAATTATTAATTGGCATTGGACTTAGCGCTCTAACAGGTTCTCTAACACATTATTATTACTTATTCTATTTAGCAATGTTATACTTATTATTTGCAATAAAATATATAAAAGAAAAGAATTTTAAAAAATTAATTTGGTATACTGTAACAATGGGAATAGCCGGAACTTTATCACTTGCAATTTTCCCATACTCAATCAAGCATATGTTTTTTGGGTATAGAGGACAAGGGGTAATTAGCAAATTAATGGATGTACCACAATTTTTGACAAGTATCAAAGAATATTTAAAAAAAGTGAATTTGTTTGCTTTCAATAAATTGATGTTTGTAGCTCTTGGCATAATATTGGTTTTAATAGTTTGCAATCTAATAAAAAATAAAAAGGTAGTAAACGAAAAAAATAAGTATACAAAATTTATAGTTATTCCAACACTATTTTACTTTATAGTAGTTGCAGTAGCTTCTCCTTGGATAGAACTTAGATACATAATGCCAGTTTGTGGTTTGATATTTGTTTTAGTAATATATTACTTATATGAACTTCTAAATAATATAATGGGTGAAAAAGTGTCAAATATATTAGTTGGATTAATTTTAGTCATAATATTAATAGCACCTGCTATCTTTAAAATCGAACCAGAAGTAGCTTTTAGCGATAAAAAGGAAATAGTGCAAAAATTAGGAAACGAATTAAATGTTCCAACTATCTATTGCTTTAATTCTGAGCAAAATAGATTTTTAGATGATATTTTGCTGTTCGCAACTGTAGATGAATCTTATGTTGCAAAAGATATGGAATATACAGTAGAAAACATGCAACAAATATTAGCAGGAAAAGATAAACAAAAAGGATTTGTAATTTTTATAAATGAGGGTCAAGAAAATGATGATATTTTAGAAGTTTTAAAAGAGTCAACGGATTTAACAAATTGTGAATATTTGAAAAGATTAAATGCATGTGACGTGTATTATTTAAATTAAAAATATTTTGTATATTTTTTTATTGTTTACTTGATTTCTTGCCAAAAAAGCAAGTAAAATTTTTTACAAGAAGATGAACAAAACAGAGTGTGATGTGTCGCTTCCCTGATGAAAGGAGGCGGTGCATATGTTATTAGAACAAGTTTATTTACTTTATATATACATACTAATTTTTGAACTTGCAATGGTAACTGTTGTCGCTATTGCCTTATTTGTAGCACTTGTTGTTATAATAAGAAAATTAGACAGCAAAAAAAACACATCTCTGTCTGGTCAATAGAGATGTATTTTAAAAAAATACTTACCTAGCGACACGCCACACTTTGTGGTCGTTTGTCTTCTATAATTATTATACGAAAAACAATTCAAAAAGTCAACTTTCTTTTGAAATTATCCAGAAAAAGTTAATGTTAAGTTAATTTATCTTAAATTTTGTAAGGGGTACCTGCCCACAGGTGCCCCTACATGACTGTACAATAAAAATTAATATAAAAAAATAAAAAAAATGTTGAAAAATAGAGAACTATATAATATAATAAATTTAGTTTGGAGATTACGTAAGAGAAGGGGAAAAAATGAAAAAGTTTTTTAAGTTTTTAGGAATATTTTTATTAATTGTAATTATAGCCTGTGCTGCTGCAGTAGCTATATTTTTAAAGTACAAATTAAATAAAATTAATTATGAAAATGTAACAGCAAACGACATAGAAATAAATGAAGGAGTAGAAGAAGTACTAACAGGTTATACAAATATAGCACTTTTAGGATTAGATGCACAAGATGCTACTTTTACAAACAGTAGAAGTGATTGCATAATGATAATAAGCATAAATAATGATACAAAAGAGGTAAAAATAGCCTCAGTATATAGAGATACTTACCTTAATATAGATGGACACGGATTAGACAAAGTAACACATGCATATGCATTTGGAAAAGCGCCTTTAGCACTTAGCACAATAAATAAGAACTTAGATTTAGATATAACAGAATATGTCACAATAGATTTCGATTCTGTTATAAAGATTGTAGATGCAATAGGTGGAGTAGAAATAACAGTAACATCTGCAGAAGCAAGCCAAATACCAGGAATAAGTGGAGCAGGTACATATAACTTAACAGGAACACAGGCACTAGCATATGGAAGAATAAGAAAAATAGATACAGATTATGCAAGAACTGAAAGAATGAGAAATGTAGTTATAAAAGTATTTGAGAAAGCAAAAGGATTATCATTAACACAGTTAAATTCTTTAATAGATGAACTATTACCAGAAGTTACAACAAACATAACTCAAACAGAAATATTATCATATGCATCAAAAATAGGTGGGTATAATGTAACAGATAGTTTTGGATGGCCATATGAGGTTAGAGGATATACTGGAGTAGCGTGGTATGCCGCACCTGTAGATTTAGAGGCAAACGTAAAACAGTTACATGAGCAATTATTTGAAAACGAAGAATATGAAGTATCTGAAACAGTTAAAGAAATAAGCCAAAGTATAATAAGTAAAACGGGGTATAGATAAAAAAATTAAATTTTGTAAAGAAAAGGACAAGTTCTGGACTAGTCCTTTGAGAAAATGGTGAAAACTGAACAGGATATATGGGGGAATAAAAAATGTATCTAAAGATAAAAAGGTTGTTAGATTTTATATTGGCGTTAGTGCTATTAGTTGTGTTCAGCCCTCTAATGATTTTAATTGCTATTGCAATAAAATTAGATGACGGAGGAAAGGTTTTATATAAACAATCTAGAATGGGAAAAGGACTAAAGCCATTTTATATGTACAAATTTAGAACGATGAGAACTGATAGAAAAGAGTTAGAAAGTACTTTAACACATAAGGATATGGTAACAAGAGTTGGGAAATTTTTGAGAGCAACTAGCCTAGACGAATTACCACAATTTATTAATATACTAAAAGGTGAAATGAGTTTTATAGGACCAAGACCATGGATAGTAGACTATTATGAATTATTTACAGAAAAGCAAAAACATAGATGTGATGTATTACCAGGACTTTCTGGACTAGCACAAGTAAAAGGAAGAAATGGGATAGATATATTTAAAAAAATAGAATATGACTTAGAATATGTACATAATGCTAGCCTAAAATTAGATTTAAAAATATTCTTTTTATCAATAGTGGCAGCAATAAGAAAAAGCAATGCTGAAATATCGGAGATGGGAATAAAAAAAGAACTTAACGAGTTGAAAAATGTGAATAGTTTAGAAAAAGAACATGTTATACAATAACTAGCAGAGAGGGGAAAAGATGAATATACTTTTTCATGCACACGAATTTAATATCAATGAAGGGGGACCGTGTACTAAAAGAATAGATTCATTAGCCACGTACCTTACCAATAACAATTATAACGTTACAATACTAACTAGCTCTCATAACAAAAAAAATGAAATTAGTACAATAGATAGAAAATATAGAATAATATATGCATATAGTACTTCCAAAATTAAAGGAAGTACTATAAAAAGGTTTTTAAATAACATAATTTTTGGAATAACGTCTTTCTTTAAAAGTATAACTAAGATAAAAAAAGTAGATGTAGTTATTACTACATCACCACCACCTTTAATAAGTATTTTTGGATACTGGATAGCTAAAATAAAAAAAGCAAAACTAGTATATGATGTAAGAGATATATGGCCAGATGTAGCAATTGAAATGGAAAGCTTTAGTAAGACAAGTATATATTATAAGATATTTAAATTTATTGCTAATTTTATGTATAAACATAGCGATTATATAACAACTGTTACACTTGGTAAAGTCGAAAAAATAAAGAATTATGCAAATCCGGATAAAGTACTATATATTCCAAATGGATTTGATGATAATTTTACAAACTTTCCAATAGAACAAGGAGTAATAGAAAAATATGAATTAGATAAAAAATTTACAATTGTATATATAGGAAATGTTGGACTAGCTCAGAATTTAGATGCTCTAATAGAATTAGCTGAAATATACAAAGAAAAAGAAAATATACAATTCCTTGTTTTTGGAGAAGGGGCATATAAAAATACATTACAAAGTAAAATAAATGAAATGGGATTAACGAATATAAGTTTAGAAGGAAAAATAGATTATTGCAAAGTATATACTATTTTAAAATATTCGAAAATTAGTTTTATATCATTGAAAAATAATAAAATGACAGATAGTGTCCCTACAAAAATGTTTGATGCATTGGGAATAGGATGCCCAATACTTTTATTAGCAAAAGGAGATTCATGTAACATTTTGGATGAAGTACATTTAGGAGAACACGCAGAAAACATAGAAGAATTAAAAACTAAATTTAAATATATGATAGAGAATTATGAAAAATATACAAAATATAAAGAAAATAGTATGAATTATATTATGCAAAAATATTCAAGGAAAGAAATTGCTAAAAAGTTTGAAATGGAAGTATTAAAAAAATGAAAGTATTAGTTTTAGTTGAAAATTATCCATCAGAAAAAGAAAAAATTTTAATGTATGTACATGTTAGAAATCAATACTATATAAAAAACGGAATAGAGGTAACGGTTTTAAATTTCAGAGCGAAAGAGACATATAGTATTGATGGTATAAATGTAATAACACTGCAAGATTATAAAACGAATTGTAAGCAATATAAAGATTATATTCTTATTTCTCATGCACCTAATTTGAAACATCATTATATGTTTTTAAAAAAGTATGAGAAAAATTTTAAAAACTTAGTTTTCTTTTTCCATGGACATGAGGTATTAAAAATTAATAAAGTTTACTCAAAACCATATAAATATATGAAAAAAAACACAATAAAAAAACACTCTAGAAATATTTATGATGATATAAAATTATATGTATGGAGAAAATATTATACTAAATTAGCATATAAATCTTATTTTATATTTGTAAGTAAATGGATGTATGATGAATTCCTGAAATGGACAAAAATTAAACCAGAAATTATTGAAAATAGATATAGCATTACATACAATGGAATAGGTGAAGAGTTCGAGAAATTATGCTATAATGCTGAAAAAGAGAAAAAATATGACTTTATAACAATTCGTGCTAATTTAGATGGCTCAAAATATTCAATTGATATAGTAAATGAGTTAGCAAAAAATAATCCTCAGAATACTTTCTTAGTAGTAGGAAAAGGAAAGTTTTTTAAATATAATGAAAAAGCAAAAAATATAGTATGGATGGACAAGGAATTAAATCACACAGAGATAATTGAATTACTGAATAAATCAAAATGTGCTTTAATGCCAACTAGAACAGATGCACAAGGACTAATGATGTGTGAAATGGCAACTTTTGGAATTCCATTAATTACATCGGACATACCAGTGTGCCACGAAGTTTTTGAGGGATTTCAGAATGTTGCATTAATTAATAATGAGAATATGCAAGAAAATAATTTGCAAAAATTATATGCAAAAATAAAAGGGCAAAAAACAAAAAACAGAAAGTATTTTTATGAAAATACATGTAATAAAGAAATGGAAATTTTAAATAAAATTTTGGAGGAATACAGTGAAAACTAAAATTAATGGAATATTATTAGCGTATGTAGTAATAACAATAATATATATTTTCTTTTCACATTTCGCAATTTTTTCTAACAGAATAAATATAAATACAGGCTATTTAGTTATAAGTATAGCCTTTTTAATATATATGCTTATAACTAAATATGAACGAATTTCACTAGATAAATGTGATTATTGGCTAATATTATTTATATTTTATTTATTTGCATTGACTTTAGAGAAAAATTTAAATTTCGAAGGAAAAAAATATGTTGTATTTTTTACAACAATAAGTCTAATAACTTGCATTATTAAAAATTTTGACAAGTGGAGTAAAATTATAATTAAGATAATGTTATTTTGTGCATTAATACATTGCATATTTATAATATTACATGCAATGTCTCCAACAGTGATATTAAAGATAGATAAATATCTTTTAAAGAGTGGAACATGGGAAGTTGTAAATAGAGGAACTAATAATAATTATTATTCTGGCATAACTGCTGGACCAGCATCTGCAGGGCTGTTTGCTACAATATTAATTGGGATAGTAGCATGCAAAATTATAGAAGAGAGAAAGATTAATTTTAAAAATATAATTTTTTTATTAATTGGAATAACAGCATTATTTTTAAGTCAAAAAAGAGCTTTTTTATTGGCAACTGTGATGTCATTAGTTATAGTTATATATGTAGTTAGTAGAATGCAAAAGAAAATAACGAAATTAATAAAAAACATTTTTATATTTGGAATAGTATCTATAATTTTATTGCAGATAATAAGTTTAATACCACAAACTAGAAATATAATAAATAGATTTATTGATAATGATAGAATGTTAAGCGGCAGAGAAACGATGTATGAAGAAATGATAACATGGTTCAAAGAAAATATGTATTTCGGAATAGGTCCAGGAACAGCACAAGAAGAGTTTGGATATGGTGGACATAATATATATTTACAAATGTTTGCGGAATGTGGAATAATTGGTGCATCAATATATTTTATATATTTATTAAATTTATGTGCAACCAATATGAAAATAGCTACAAAAGGAAAAAATATAGATTATAGAATATTATTTTCAATATTTATGCAAACTGTTTTATTAATATACGGTATGACAGGAAATCCAATATATGATTATTCATATTTAGTAGTTTTCATGTACATATTAACGATACCTAGAGGTCTAAAGAAGGAGCTGAACAATATTGAAGATGATAAGTGTAATAATTCCAGTTTATAATGCGGAGAAAACTATAAAAAAATGCTTAAATAGTTTAATAAGTCAAGCATATAAAAATTTAGAGATTATATTAATTAATGATGGTTCAACAGATAATTCAAAAGAAATTTGTGAAGATTATGAAAAAAAGTATACAAATATAATTTTAGTTAGTAAGCAAAATGAAGGACCTGGGAAAGCTAGACAAATAGGACTTGAAAAGGCAACTGGAGACTATATATCTTTTATAGATTCAGATGATTATATAGACGAAAATTTCTATAATAAATTAGTAAATGCATTAGAGAAAAACGATGCAGATATAGTAGAATGTGGATATAATATTATTGATGAGAATATGCAACTAATAAAAGAATGTAAAATGAAATTAGAAATAATAGAAGGAAAAAAAGACTGTATAAGGCACTATGCAAAAAACGATAATACAACTAACTATTTATGTAATAAATTATATAAAAAAGGTTTATTTGATAATGTGAGCTTTCAAACGTTATTTGCAGGTGAAGACGCATGTGTGCTATTACAGCTATATGGAAATGCAGAAAAAGTAATAGTAATTCCTGACAACTTGTACTATTATGTACAAACCACTACAAGTTTATGTAGGAAACCATATAACCTTAAAAGAAACGATTCTGTGCAAGCTGGCATTTTTATGTACGATTATTGCCAGGAAAAATGCCCTGAGAATTGTGAATATTATGCATTATATATATGTTCGTATGCAGCACAATGTTATGCTAATTTAAAATATTCAAATATAAATGATAAAGTTAAGTATATGTGTAATATGAAAAATGCATTTAACAAATATTATGATAAAAAAAATAAAAAATTTAACGAAGTTTCAAAATTTAGAAGAAATTTGATTAAACTGTTTAAGATCTCTCCAGAATTTACCAGTTTGATTTATAAGAAGGTGTTAAAAAAGTGAAGATAGGAATAATAACATTTCATAAACCATGTAATTACGGTGCTGCATTGCAAGCCACTGCTCTATATAAAAAAATTAGTGAGTTAAACGCAGAATGTGAAATAATAGATTATGAGAACGACAAATTAAAACCAA
>CAMEUC010000016.1 GCA_945937855.1 uncultured Clostridium sp.
TAATCTACCTTTCTAATGTTAATTTCATATCCTTTTAGTTTTATTGTTTCTTTATTTTCTACTGCTTCAATTATATCATTTAAAGTTATATCTCCTATTTTACATTTAGTATTTTCTCCATTTGAACCCTCTATTTTTAAGTCGCTAATAAAGAAATCTCCTTGTTCATAATTTTTAGCAACAATAATTGAAAAATAATTATTGTCATCAAAAACTTCTTGTGCATCTTGGCTATAAAAACAAATAACCATTGTATCCCCACTAGCACAAAAAGAATATGGAGATTCTATTCCATTCTCTAATTGTCGTTTAACACTTTGTACACATTCATTTATCCAATTTTCTATTCTATTATTATTTACACTAACTGCTCCATCTGATTGCCCAAATTTATACCACACATTATCGTGTTCAGAATCTGGCTCATATGGATATTTTATTTTTCTTATTTCCATAATGCACTCCTCTATAATTATTTTATATTCTTTAATTTTTCTTTAACTTCAGAATCAAAATATCTATGATACCATTTTTTATTTTCAGTTATACGAATCCAAGTCCATTCATCTTCTATACGCTCAACTCTAAAATAACTTGGTTTCATAATTTGAAAATATACATTCGAAATTAACCAAATCCAAAAATGGTATTCTGGATAAACATTCCATAATCCAAGAAAAAATAATAAACCAAATATCAAAAATACTACTAAATTTGCCTTTATAAAAGCAAAGATATAATATTTTAACATTAATACAACTCCTTAAAATCCTTGCACTTTTCTATATTCAATTTCTCTTTCATATCTTTCTAAACGAGATTCTAAAAGTTGTTGTTTACTATATTCATCTAATTGTTCTTGTTCGTCAATAAGAATATAATCTATATCGTTTAAAAGTTCTTGACATTGAGAAATTATTATATTGTACTTTTCGGAAGATAAATCTTTAAGCATTGTTACAACAGAATCTAAAATATCATATGAATATTCTAAAACATCAATTTCTTCTTCCAAATTTTGTCCATCCATAGCCTTCTCCTTTCGCAAACTAACTTTCTACAATCCTAACTATATTATATCATACTGACAACTATTTGTCAAGTTAGATGGAATACCCTACCATCTTGTCCAGCATCTTATAAATACCAATTTTCTGCCTTGTTTTTTAATAAAAAATCAATTCTTTGTTTACATAACTGAATCGTTTCATAGCTGTTAGATGAAAGCATAATATCAATATTATTATTTAATTCTAAAAGTTCAAGAAAAGCACAATATATGTCGTCTATAAATAAGAAATCTATCATCTGTAAAGCCATACTTTGAGCTGTATTTCTTATTGCTTTATAAAAAGAAAAATAATCTATAAACTCTTCGTTGGATAAGAAATTTTTCCATTGTTTTTTTACTGCTCTTTTATTTATCAATTGTGTCATAATTATCTCCCATTTCATCATAGTAATTTTTTTCTGCTTGACTTTGTTCATATTCCCAAAGCTCTTGTTCTTTAACTTCTAATTCCATCATTAAATCATCAAATAAAGCATTATAATTACTCATACTTCTTCTTAATTCTTCGACTGACTTTACATAATCTGACAAGTATTTGTCACCAGAATAAAAATAACTTACATTATGTGATAATGCATCCTTTGCTTTTTCTATTATGTTTTTTAGTGCATTATCTAATGCAGTATAAGCTATAATGTTCTCTTGTGTTAATGCCATAAATATCTCCTCCTTTTTTAATATATAAGTATTATACCACGGTGACAATTAGTTGTCAAGTTAGATGGAAATTAAGAAAGGGTGGACAAAAATGTTCACCTTTAAAATAATAAAAATTTATTTTCCGTATAAGAATTTGGTATATAATAAATTACCTCCCCATTCTCCCATTCACAACTTATAGATTTTGGAAATTCAATTTCAATAGATTCTTCTAAATATTCTAAATTTCTTTTTAAATCATTTTTAATTAAAAATAATATTGATTTTTTAATTATATCTTTTGCTTCACTTATTTTTTCTTTTGGAATTTTTTCTTCATAAAGCCAATCTCTAACATTGTCTCTTTGAATAGATATGTCAACATATTTTCTAACATCTTCTGGATTATCTTTATCTTTGAGCTCATCTAATTGTTTATTAAAATATGCATCAGTAATAAATATTAATCCATTTACTTTTGTTTCTAAAATATCTTCAATTTTTTCAGCATAATCATTATCATTTACATTTATTCTTATTATCATAGTTTCCCTCCTTACTATTTACATTATATCATATAATGTAAAATTTGTCAAGTATTTTCATATAAAAAAGAAAAGTACTGATACTACTTTTCTTTTATGGGGATTGCATAAGTTCCTCACACCCTTATGTAATCAAATGAATGAAAACATTTAATTTTTCATTTTACTTTAATACTTTCTCTTTAGTAAAAATCAAATTGAAATATACTACACAACTATTCTATTGATATATTTTGAGTCTTACATATCTAAAGACAGTTATATTATACAATATATTTTTATATTTGTCAAGTTAAATAGTTAAAAAAGTAATAAGCCCTTAAAGAGCTAGGTTTTTGAAACTCACTGCGAGGGCAGACTTTCACTCTAAAAGGACTATGCATCTTGGAAATATATATATAATATATATCTAATTGTTATATTTGTCAAGTATTTTTAAAAAATAATTTTATTTTTATTTAAAAGTTTTCTATATTTCCCCACATCTCTATACAAACTTTTCATTAATGAATATTGCAATAATTCATCATCTACTAATGGTTCTTGTTTTTTTGCTTTTTTAATATTAACTAACCATCGTCCATCTGGAACATACACTCCTACATAATCTGGTATTTTGTTTTGTACCTTCTCATATATTTCTTTAGGCATTATATAGTAATTAAAATGTCCAACAAATGTTATATGATGTCCAGAATTAAAATCAGCTACTGAAGATTTTATCTCATAACATCTCCAAATATTTTTATTTTTCTCCCAACTCAACAAATCAACTATTTCTGTAATTTCTCTTTGAACTTTTTTGGGTTCTGGGATTATAACGTCTTTACTTTTGTATTTTAAAGCTCTTTCATACCATATGGGGAATGCTTCTTGTTTTATATTAATTCCCACTTCAAGACAAAGGAAAGTTCCTAATTTTCTAAATGTATTTAAAGCACATTGTTCTAAATCTTTTGTTGTTTGTGATTTCATATTTCAGACCCCTTATTTTTATAAATTGTTGATGAGCGAATATCTTTCCATAAAATAGAATGGTTCTCCAATTTCAAATATTGACTTGTCTCCCCATAATATTTATCTACAATTTGAGAACCATCTTTTTTTATAACTAAGACTCTTTGTCCTTTACGGAATTCGTGATGTACCATTAATCCATCTTCGCTCCACAATGTTTACAACAATCTAATTCTTTAGCACATTGTAAACATAAATCATCTGCATCTGTTGTTGGAAAATCCATTTCCTTCCCACAATTTGCACAATTTTTTGTCCAAAAAGCTTGCCCTGCTATTCCATCATTCATTATATAATAACAATGTTTACAAATCATTTCTCCTTGCCTAGTCATTTTATGAGGGTCTTCATCATAATTTTTTATTTTATTTCTCATTTTTTCAACGTGATGTTTGTTATAATAAGTTGCATTATCCTTCATTCCAGAATCAAACATAAGCTATTCCTCCTTAGCCTTTATTTTATTCCAAAGATTATTAAATTCAGAAAGAGGAAATCTATCTGGAGAAGTTGATGATTTTGCACATTCTTGTTTAACCATATCAACATACATTGTATATTGTCCGTCATCTCCCATATAGAATTCTTTCCATTTTTCTTCTCCTATAACAGTTCTAATATCCAATTGTTTAATAGATAGATTATCAAAGCTAACTACTTTACATCTTGTAAACAATGTAGGTAATATTTCTCTAAGTTCTCGTATTCTAACTGTAATTTGATTAGAATAATTTTTAAAATAATCTTCTCCTCTTCCCCAATTCTTATAGCCTAATATAAGGATTTTTGCCCCTTTATTAGCAAAATATTCGAAAACATCTCTTGAATGATATCCTGCTATTAAATGAACTACTGCATTAGGATATGATAAGATTTTATCCCAAACTTCATCATCTACATTGGTAAATGATACTCCTAATCCATATATCAATTGATTGTTTATTAAGTAATCTATTTTTGTTTCTTCCCATTCTCTTTGATTTATTGTAATACTTGGAAGTACTCCTTGCTCTTTTAATTCTTCAAGGAATGGAATCAAATCTGGATGATATGTTACAGCTCCTCCACCTAAAGCTAACTCTGTACCACTATGTAATGTTTTAATAAATGGATGATGTAGAATTTTTCCATATTCTCCATCTTCAGAACTTTTTTCGTGGCACATTGGACAATTAAATGGACAATAATTACTAATTTTCATATCCATACTTTCTGGAAATTCTGGGATTAAACAATCTAAATCATTATATCTTATTTTTGTACCATCATCAAAAATTGCCACATTATAGTTCCCATTTCTATATTTACTTAACAATTTTTTCATATTACTCTTCCTTTCTAAAATTTATCCATCATAACCATATTGACAATAGATATGTATTTTTTCTCCCTTTGGAGTAGTATAAGTAGTTGCATCTCCTTCGAGTTCTCTTCTTTCCCATTGTGTTTCCCATTCTTCAAAAGACATAGGCATATCATAAGTATCTAAATACCATACTCCTTCATCAATCATAGTTTTGACATAATCTTCTAATCTATGTTCTTTAATCGCATCGGCAATTTCTTCTGCAAAATCTTGGTCATTAGCATATTCCATAACCAAACTACCATAAATTTCTTTTATTTTATTATCTCTAGCATATTTACCAACAAAATCATTTGAACTTTCTACATAGAATAAATCTCCATTTTTCCACTTTTCTAATTGACTATCTTCTACGACTACCATATTATGTGTACTTGAACTATTTGTTTCAAAACAACCTTCTCTAACATTTATCATAATTAATCTCTCCCAAAACGAATATAATTTCCATTCTTTAAATATATATCTAATTTTTGCTCAAAAGATAAATCACCTTGTTTTTCTTCGTTGAATAATCTGTCTTCATCTGGATTTTCCATATATCGTATTAAATCATCAAGTGTTTCTGCCACAACTGCATTAGTTCCCCAAGGTACTAATTGATGATTTATCTCTGCAATATATTCTACATCATCATATATTCCATCTTTATTTGCAGGAAATCTAATTTCTTTATCAAATGTTTTTCTAACATATTCTGCAATTTCTTTATATTCGCTATTTTCAGTAACTTCTTCAATTAATTCTTCATAAGTATTGCAAGAATATTTTACTTTGTTTGCAATATGAGAAATCAAATAAGAAATTTTTTCTTCTAAAGTTTCTAATACATAATAATCGTCTGTATCAATCCATTCTATTTTTATATGTTTTGCTAATGGAACATATCCAGAATCACTTCTATCTGATATTATTAATGAATGTGTGCTTGAGCTGTTTGTTTCAAAAACTCCATTTCTAATTTGTTTCATAAAAAACTCCTCCCTAATTTCCTTTATAAAATTCGTCATATTCATAATTTACTTTGATATCTTGATATCCATCTTCATTATCATTCCCTGTTAGAATGAAGCTATCATCACTAAATAAATATCTTTTTAACATTTCGTCATTTTGAAGTAAGGCATCAACCATCTCTTCTAATTCGCTTGCGTGGTCGACATATCCATCATAAGAGTCATAATACATTGAGTTGTTATAGCATACGATATCTAATCCTTCGATATGTACATTCTTTACCCATTGCCCAATTGTTTTAATTAACTTATCAAGTTTTTGAGATATTTCTACAAAATTATCACTATATCCTGCAACTACTCCCATTATTAAATAAGCAAACTTTTCATCAGTACTTCTATACTTTTCATATTCCCATCCGAATTCGTAATCTTTTATATTTACTTTTAATTCTTCTGGGACTCTTACAAAGGTGTCTTCTTTTGTAATACATATTGAATGTGTACTTGATGAATTTGTTTCAAATGTTCCTTTTCTAATATTAATCATTGTTTAAATCCTCCTTCTCTGTTAAAATTGATTCAACACTATAATGACCATTAACTTTCCCTATATTATGTTTTATTAAATATGCTGGTTCTTTTTCTATATCTTTTCCAAATTCTTGTTTAGTTAGTGTGACATAAGTATCTGCTTGATAAATCGCACATTTATTCTTAAAAGCTTCATTACTTTGTCTTAAATATTCTTCTGCATCTTCTAAACTATTAAATTTTAAAGCAAATTCATAAGTTGCTCCTTGACCGTCAGTATTAATATAACATAGATTTTCTAAATCAACTATTACAAATCTTGGTGCTAATCTACTTTCCATTTTTTTCTCCTTTCTATAATTTATTTTTTGCAGTTCTTTTACTAACTGGAGTATTAAGTTCTTGTAAAAAATCCATTATTTTTTCTAAACATTTATTGTCCCAAATAGTTTCTCCATTAGGAAAAAAACAATATTTCCTCCAAGCTCCATACCATTTTATTTGTCCTATTTCATCTTTACTTCTTTTACTACAAATATGATAAATTGGAGTTTTTCTACCATTTACTCTTTCCTCTATAATAGAGAAATAATCATTATTGGCTGCTAAAATCCAATTTGACATTACAGATGTTTGATATAATTCATTCATTTTACAATTTGGACAAACAGTGTTTAATTTTCCTTCTGCTACAAATGTTTCTCCACATTTAAAGCAATAGTTATTATAAACATTCTCTTGCATTATTCTACCTCCACATAATCTTCAAATAACATATGATATTTTCCATTATCCCAATGTCCGTGAAAATGTCCAAAATACCAATTATCAAAAGTTATCCAATCTGCAATTCTTTGAAGTAGCAATTCTGTAGTTTTATCTACTTTTGATTGGTCTATAAATGGTAAAAACATATGTCTTGGTTCTGTTTTTATTGGACAAGTATGTGTCAAAACAATATCAAAATATCTTTGTTTTGTAATTTGTTTTTCTATATATTTAACAATTTCTTTACTTGGTTGTTCGTCTTTAAACCAACTCCATCCTTTTAAAAGCCTATATTCTTTATCTACGCTATATGCTCCTCCAATAACTAATATAGATTTTCCATTTATATTGTATATTTCTCCATCTTTTGCGAACAATATATTAGGAAATTCCTCTTCATAATACACAATACCTCCATTCCATTTTTTAGTAATGTATGTAGATATATTAAATGGTCTTTCTTCGTGATTTCCGTGTATGCAAAAAAATGTGATAGGCATATCTTGGAGTGCCTGTTTTAACATATAATCTTTCTTATTAAGATAATAATTAATTCCAGCATCCCCAAGAATACACAATATATCTTCTTTAGATGTTTCAAATCTTTCACAAAAATAATTTATTCTATTAAAATTTCCGTGAGTATCTCCTGTGATATAAAATTTTCCCATTATTTGTCCTTTCTATCTTTATAATAAAAACTATATCCAGATTTTTTATGTAAATGAGTTCCAGCATTCCCATTAGCATAATTTCGACAACTTATTACTCCAGTAAATTTTTCTGCATCATAAGTGTTATTAAACGTTTTTATAAAATTGCCATTTAAGTAAACATCTACTTTCTTTGCATTCGGTGAATGTTTCCCCCACATTCCATTTTTTTCTCCCCTTAAATTAGGAACTGATTTACCTTTCCTCATTTTACTTAATTTCTCTTTAGTTTCTTTTGTATGATGACGTCCTTTCCAAGAAGGTGGTTTAAATCCATTTTCCATTCGTTTTTTTATAGCTATTTTATAATGTTCTTTTTGTTCTTCAGTTCTTTTCTGCCCTTTTAATTTTTTTGACATTCTTTCTATAGATTCACTATCTTGTATATTGCCAACAAGTCCAACAATAGGATATCCCAATTGTTTATATTGTTTTTGATATTCTACTTCTAATTCTTTTGCTTTCTCTTCAGAAAGATTTGTCTTTAAAAATTGAATTTCAACATCATAGATTCTATCTTTTACATATTCTTTCCAGCGTCTTTTTCTTGCCCATAAATTCTCTGCTCTTCTACCTTTTCCATATCCAATATAAAATGGGATGTTATCTAAAAGATGAACATATACATAATATTCATTATCCTCCATTATACTTTCCCCTTTAAAGATTGCTCAATAAGTTTATCAAATTCTTCCCAATTTTCTTCGTCCTTTGTAGGTCTCCACCTAACGAATCGTGGGAATCTTAAATTATACAAATCACTATCTTTACTTGTACTTGGTGTTGTAAATGCAATCTCACAAATACATCCAATATATCCAGCTTGTTTTTTCCAAACTTCTTCTCTATCATTATCAGTTAAACCACTACCAACTTTTACTTCTACCCCTTGTGGAGTTTTAACCAATAATGCTCCTAATTTTCCTTTATTTCTCCCTGTTCCTTCTTCAAAGCCAATAATTTTAACGTCTGCTGTATATACTTGTTTTACTTTTACAAGATTATTTGTTCTTTTAAATTCATAAGATGCATTTGAATAATTAATCATTAATCCTTCTTGTCCAAGTAAAATCATTTCATCTAGCATTTTTTTAATAAGAGTTTGGTCAAATTTTCCAGCATATAATATATTAGCATATTTTACATATTGGAATTTAAACATAGATAATATAGTTTCTAGCTTTGCTTTTCTTACTTCTGTTGGAACATCGTATTGAATTTTATTATCAAAATTTTCTAGTGGTATCATATCAAATAAGAATACTGCAATATCTTTTTTATCTTCATCCTTACTATTAACAATACTTGCTGTTTCAGAAAACAATTCTTCAGCATTTTTAGGGCAATAAACTTTTCTACATAAAGAATTTTCTGGCATTTTTGAAATATCTATAATACTTCCATCTATTAATTTTAATAATTCTCCGTCATATACTCCGTCTGGTAGCATTGAAACTTCTTTTTCTAAATCTTTTAGTCCAGTATATAATTTTCCATTTCTACTAAACATTTTTACTTCATTTCCATCTACTCTTATTAAAACTCGTTGCCCATCAAATTTATGTGTAACTATAATATCTGGTACTTCTTTTACTAAAGCATCAATTCTATCAAAATAAGGTTCTCCTGCCATTATTTCAAATTTTTTGAAATCATTAGGATAAATTTTTTCTAATGTTTTTTCTGTTACTCCTATTTTTAATTTTTTGCAAAATAACTCTTTAAGTGTATCTTTATATTGCTCATCAAATTTATTTATAAAGTTTTGTACTACATATATATCAAAATCTGTTCCTGTATTATTTTCTTCTAAATATTGAAATACTTCTAAAATAGATTCACAATCTTTTTTTAATTCAACACTTACTTTTTTATCTATTTTTTTTGTAGATAATCCAAATACATATTGAGTATCATATAAATATTTTAAAATTTGTTTAAACTCTGGACTATCATTTTCTTTTAATAAATCTTCTTTTGCATTATTCCCACTTGTTTCTTTTATTTTAATCAAGCCATTTATCAATTTTAGGTCTAAACCCTTCATAAGTTACTGTTACCTCCTTTTTAAAAGCTCCTGTTATCAATGATATTATTAATGCTATTGCAACTCCGTGCCAAAACGTAAATGTAAATGGGATTGAAAACGCCCAACAAACAAATGAACCTATTCCCCAAAATACTAACCCTTTAATAGCAAAAATAACAAAAAATATAATAATCATTATCAAAATCAATACAAATAACATTCCCATATTATTGTTTCTCCTTTTCCTTTCTTTTTCTTCTTGCTTTTTCATATATAACATATCCAGCTACCTCTATCCAATCTTTAATTAAATCACATAAAGCTCCTATTAAGAACATAGGAAGAATTATTATCCAAAAAACAGAACATAAGAAAGTATTAGTTGGAAAATCCATATATCTAAAATCAGAGGTATATTCGTCAAAAAAATCTATTCGAGAAAATATAACAAATACTATAACTCCAATAATTATATATAATATTACTCCCAATACAATCAAAAGTGCTAACATAGTTACCTCCTAATCCCATAAATGATAAAAATATTTCTTTAATAAATCAAATGCTTCATCTTTCATTTTATCTCTATATTCTTCAATTTCTTCATTTCTTTTTTTATATTTTTTTTCTAACTCTTCATCTGGTTCATTTGTAATCAATCTCCATAATTTAGGTTTCCCTTTTTCATCATATTCAACAACTTCGTGATGAGCATTCCACCATTCCTTAAAAGATTTTTTATCACTGTCATCTCCGAATACTTGTTTATGATATTCTTCTTCATATTCATTTTCTATTTCAGTTATTTCATCACTAGCTTGTTCCAAACAATAAGCAATTCTTGATAATACAAACAACCATCTATCAAAAAACTTTTCTTTTCCCCAAAGGTCTAATTCTTCTTCAAATGGATATTCTTTACGATATTCTTTATCCGTTGATTCCCATTTTTTTCTTTTTAATTCCATTATGTATTTACTTTCTTCTACCACCCATTGTAAAGGAAAATCATCAAACTCCTCAAATTCTAATTGTGGAGCACCATTCTTCATATCTCTTAAAGTTCTAATCATTTTTGGGAATGTATCTCCAAACCAATAACACATTCCCCAGCAGTCATTATCTGAAAAACCTCTTTTCTTTCTTTGCCTTGCCATTCGTTTTTCAAATCGCCAATCTGAGACTTTTCTTTTAATTATGTAAAACCAACTCATATTTAATCCTCCTTAATAGCTTTTAAGTCATATGCTTTATTATCACTTATAATATAATGATAATTTTGTTCTCCCCAAGGGTCAAAAATCATATCTCTTAAATATTTAATATAATTAGCTTCATAAATTTTACAATCTAAATATTTACAAATAGATTTTATAACTCCTTTAATATTACTATTGTATGGAATTGGGTCAGTACCAAATAAAAGTAATGTATAATCATCTATTAATAATATTTTCAATAATTGCAAATGTTTTTCAGATTTATTATATATTTCTTCACATCTACGAGTAAGAAAATCATCAATAGATTCTAGTCTTACTAAATCATAATCATCTAATTTTATAACTATACCTAAATACCAATCATATGCTTTTGGAATTTTGATTAACATATTTAAAAATTTATCTTTTGATTTTTCCATAAATAAATCTACAATTTCCATTTAATACCTCCCAGACAAACGACGTTGACCATAGACAGATTTTTATATTAGAGTAATAAAATTATATACATAAATATAAAAATGTCTTAAATTTTTATTATATGCATTATATCATAAGATGAAAGATTTGTCAAATTCTATAAGAAAATTTTGGAAACTTTTTCATTCTTTATTTTTGTCCAATTCTCAATCTTCTTGTCAATATCCTGTCGTGATAAATTTAAGTTTTTTTCTCTTGTTAATTGGTCTTTAATTAATTCAAGATTAAGTTCTACATCACAAATTTCTTCTAATAAATTATCTATATCAAAATCTTGATTATAATATTTCTTTCTAACAATTTTAGAACAAGCTTGAATTATTTCACTACATTCCTCTGCTAATGTAGTATATAATAAATTTCCTTGTTTTTCAAGTATTGCTTTTTTAAGTTTTTCATCTATCATTTTAATACCATCCTTTTTGTTGTGAATGAGCCCAAGCATTAGATGGTGTGCCATATCTGTTTTTAATATATTTCAACCCCCATCTAATCTGTGTTTTTCCATTCGTATAATAGTCATCACCTTCACTAGCCATTTTTGATGCTGGGAGACTTTGTGGAATTCCGTGGGCTCCTGAGCTTTTATTATGTGCATTAGGATTCCAATTACTCTCTCTTTCCCATAATTTAACTAAACAATTAAAATCATTTTCTGTCCAACCATATGTATTTATACACAAATCTTTTGCATAAGCTTGATATTCTGCTTTTGTTCCAGTAGCTGTTCTAACACTTGTTCCACCTCTGGAAGTTACTTGTTTACTTTGTGCAATTCTTAGTTTCTCAGCTTTTTTCTTTGCTTCAGCTTCTTCTTTAGCCTTTTGCTCTGCCTCAGCTTTAGCTTTTTCTTCTGCAATTCTTTTTTCTTCTTCCTCTTTTACTTTTCTTTCCTCTTCCATTTTTATTTTTAAATCTTCTGGGATAGGAATGTTTTGAGTTATAACTACATTATTTTGTAAATCACTTATTTCTATAACATCCATTTGAAAAACTTGTGTAGGTTTTTTAAAAGAAGGTTTTTGTATTATTAGTATAATTAATCCAATAACTATTGATATTAATCCAATAATCCTAAAAATCCTTAATTTTTTCTTCCTTACTTTTTTCTTCATAAAAACTCCTTTCTTATTTAAAAAGAGACATTGTCCCTTTAGTAAGCCAACATTTAGTATATAATCTCAAAGTAATTAATTAATTTTTTAAATGATGATAACCAAAAGTTATACTATTTAAAAAATTCTTCTTTTAAATTGATATCATATTTGTTCTAATCCCAACTTGTAATGTATTAAGAAATACAGCTGGTGGTAATGTATATAGTATATAGTAATATCGTAATAAAAGTGGTCTGGTTCGTATGGTATTGTGGCTTCACGGTGGAATAGTTGCAACAATATCGGATTCGGAGCAAAGCAAGATATATAAGTCAATCATATATCTCGACAAACTGTAGAATTACATTGTATGTAATTTGATTTTCCTATTTACACTTTCATCTTTTTTATTTATAAACCAGATAAATTTTATCCGAATAAATAACATATAAAACAACTATATACTATAACTTTCTTCTCTATTTGAATTAAATTCAAATAAAAACTACTCGTTTGATGTTGGCTTGCTAAAGAGGCAACGCCTCTTTACTATTTAACTTCTTTATACTTCTCAATTAAACTTCTTATTGATGGGTTTAAATTGAATTTAGGTTCATATTCAAAGAATTTTGAAATCTCTACTTCTGATAATTTTGCAGAGTTTATAGTGCATTTGTTGTTAATTTCATCATATTGTTTTAAAACATCAGTATTTGTTACATTACTTTTTGCTTCTATTTCAATAGGATAAGAAACTAATGCAGAACCTTTATCATCAGAACCTGAAACTACTGTCATTTTCCCTGTAACTGTTGTTTTTAATGTAGAGTCCATTTCAACAAGTCCTCTTAATACTCCTTGATTATATTCTCTATACATTTTATTGATTTGACATCCCAAATCATAAGTTACTTCTTTTCCAGTAAATTCATCAACAATTTTAGAACCATTTTTAATAGTTTCTATTTCGTAGTCAATATTTGCTCTTTCTTGCATTAAATCATTAAGTAATTTAAGTCTTATATCTGGACTTAATTGAGCTAAATCACTTGTTGGTTCAACTTTAATAACTTCGTCATCTAAGTTTTTTCCAATTACGTTATTTAATTGTGATTTCTTATGTGTTATTGTTCCAGTATATATTCCATTATTTACAGCTGGAATTTCATTAACGTCATTATCGTTTGAATAACGATTAATTAATGA
>CAMEUC010000017.1 GCA_945937855.1 uncultured Clostridium sp.
TTTGTTACTAATTTTTGAACATCATTATCTGTTTTTATATATACAAACGGATTATAGCAATGCGATTTCTCCATATTTATTAAGTCTAATACTTTAATTTCATATCCGTTCTTTTTCTAATAAATAACCTGTATCTCTTACAATTTCTCCTTTTGGATCAAGTATAACATACGAGGTTGCACATTGCATTACATTTGGCTTACAATAACTAAATGTCTTTCCTGCACCAGAACCACCAATAACTAATACATTAACATTTCTTCTATGCTTTCTTCCATTTAATCCAACAGAAACATTTTTAGTAAGCAACTTATTATAATTATTAGGTTGTTTGTATTTTTTATTTAATTCCTTTGCCTCGCCCCACTTGGCTGAACCATTTTCTTCTCTCCTCCTATAATTCTTTCTAGTTGATTCATATAATAAGATTGAAAATATATAAATAATCAAAAAAATAAGAATAGTTCTAATACTATTCTCTACAATAACTATTTTAAATGGCTGATTTAATGCTACACTACCATTTTTTATTATTTCTATAAGTCCACATTTAGTATAAGGAGCTAAAAGGAGAGCAATCCAAATAATTGGAATAATTCCTATTACATACAACACTCTCATAATTCTTTTTTCATCTTGCTTCATTGCTTGTAAATTTTCCCTTTGCAGTTCTATTTAAAGATAACATCTTTTTATTTACAGGGGCTTTTAACAATTTTGACATTAACTTATCTATGATTTCTATATCAACATTTTCTTGTATTTTTATATTTCTAAATTCATTTAATGCATTTAATATTAGTCGATAATCATATTTATCTAAATTAATTGTTCTCATTTCTTCCATTGAACACTCCTCCTTATCTACTTGATTTTGATTTTGCTTTTTTATTATTTTGAACAGGTGCTATATTTACTTTAACCTTTTCTTTAGATTTTTGTTCATCTAATCTCTTTGCTTCAACTTTAAGTTCTGCA
Source organism: uncultured Clostridium sp. (assembly GCA_945937855.1). Classification (GTDB taxonomy): domain Bacteria; phylum Bacillota; class Clostridia; order TANB77; family CAG-508; genus UMGS1933. The sequence goes on from CAMEUC010000017.1 coordinate 979, forward strand.
AGTTCTTTCTTTACAGATGGTTTCTTTGCTCCTTTAGATACCCCTTCTTGCATTTTGGAAGTCGTTGAGGAAGGCTCTGACAGAGGGTCTTTTTCCGTCTTTGCCATATTGAAATTTACTTTTGAGGTTTCTTCTGTCTGCATAGGCTTTTTAGCAAGTAAATCTTCTAGTTGTTGTTCCTTTGATTTTTCTGGAATACTCTTTTCTCTTTTTTCTGCCTCTCTATCTTCAATAGATTTTGTAATAACAGTATCCATTTTCGCCGTATCTGTTGTTGTTAGTTTAAATCTTTCTACAATTCTATTTATTCTTGAAGCATCTTCATCTTTAACCATAACATCTACCATTCCATCAATGTCTTTGTTATTTCTATTGATTAAAGCACAATATGAAATACCATAATTTTTTGCTTCTCTTGCAAATGTTTTTAAATCTTCTCTGCTTACAGTAAAAATTTTTAAAGGCTTTCCTGTTTTTAACATATTATTAAGTCTAATTTTTCCTTTTGTTTGTTTTTTATCTTTCATAATAGTATAAATCATTGCAGCAACATTCTTTGCTCCACTACCAGTTAGTCTTGCTAAAATTTCAAATCCCTCTAAACTTAATCTTACTACTTGTTCTGATACATCTCCATTAACACTCATATATCATTTACTCCTTTCCTTTTTTTCTTTTCTCTTTTTTTCTCTCTTTTGTTTCTTTTTCCATTTCTTCTTGTGTATCTAATTCAGATAAATTATTATCTATCTTCGGTACTCTTGTTTTAATATCTTCACATAATTCCACCCTCTTTCTTAATTTAACTAATTTATCATTTAAAGATGAAATCTGCTCTGCATATTCGTGCATTTCATTTCCATCTTTTGATAACTTTCTTTTTGCCCAAAGTCTTTCTCTTTGGTCTAGTATTTCTTTTATTTTAAAATTCACATCATCTTGATAGTTACTTAATTCTTCAAATGTTTTTATTTTATGTATTGCTAAAAATCTTGCTTCTTCAGATAATTGTTCCATTCTTGAAACATCTGCTCTAATACTTGGTGGTAATCTTTGTTGTGGTACATTATCTGGAAAAACTTTTAGTAAATAACAATAATGATAATATAAAGCAATAAATCCTTTCGCTTTGGCTCTTTTGTGCCTTTTAGCAAAAGGATAATTAACTTTTCTATAATTATAAACATTTTCTATAAACGGAACTCGAACAGCTTGTTCTTCTATTATTCTTCTTTTTATATTTTCTATTGAATAATTTTCTCCATATCTTCTTTCTATTCTAATATTTCTTTTATAAGGTTCTTTTCTTATACTAATTTTATTAGATCTAAAAATAATTTCATAATCTAATTTTTTCATTAAGTATAAAAAGTCATCATAAGAATATGCTTGTCTAATTGCTAAATCTAAATCTCGTTTTGCATTATTAGAATAGTTGTCAGTATATAAAGATTTCTTATAAAAATTATCATAATTCATTTTTTTCTTTGTTTCTTTTTCTTCTATTACACTTAATCCATATTCCTTACAAAGTTCATCTGAAATATGCCTCATTTTTGCATAATTAGTATGATTATCATAATATTTTAATCCATCTTCAAAAGAAACAGAATTAAGCACTATATGATTATGTATATGATTAGTATTAAGATGAGTTGTAACTACTACTTGAAATCTATCTCCCCACATTTCATTTGCAAGTTGCACACCAATTTGATGTGCTAATTCTGGAGTAACCTCTCCCTCTGCAAAAGATTGATATGCGTGAAATGCTAAAATTTTATCTTTTTTATTATAATATCTTTTTGTATCTTGCATTTCTTCATAAGCTGAATCTGAATCACAATTTATTCCTGTAACAAAATATTCTTTTTCTGTTTTATCTGAATTTCTTGCATAATCAATTACATTTTGCAAGTCATCTACTAACATTTCATATTTCTGATTAAATTCAATTTTCGTTTTATTTTCATCTTTAGCATAACTTATAACATGATCCATTCTTTTAACAACTTTCCATATTTTTGTTACTGCCAAATTACCACCTCCTATAAAAATTTATCTTTTACTTCTTCTGCAAATTTGTGCCAAATATCTGCTTCACTCTTATAATAATCTTTATCTATTTTATCTGTTTGATTTGCTTTCTTTGCTATTTGATTAAGATTAACTCCTATTTTAGAAAGCTGTTTCATTATCACATAAAATTCTTTGCCAGGCTTTTCTTTTATATTTTCATTCATTAACAATCTTCTAAAATATTCTCCATAAGAAAGATTACATCTTTGACAATCTGCAATTAACTTTTCATTCTCTAATTCATTAAGCATTATATCTTTTCTTATATATCTTTTTCTCAAATCTCTCCCTCCTGTTTTGCTCATTTAAAAATGGGGATTGGGGTTTCCCCATAGAATAGAATTTTGAAACACGATATTTTCGTGTGAACAAATTCAGTGCTTGCTAGGACAAGAAATCCTTTTTTTACATTTTTAAATGTACCTATATTGGTACTCTATTTTGTTCTTTTTTCATTTTATATCTGTCAATTTCTTGCCTATTTTTTAACCCTATGCTGTAACATAAGTAATCATTTATGTCTTTACCATAAGGAGCAGGAATATCATAAACATTGTACTTATCAAGTGCATATATCATTGCTTTTGTTGCATTTCTTCCTGCTATATCATTATCAAAATGTAATACAATATCTTTTATATTTGCGTTTTTATTTAAAAAGTTTTGTACTGCTATTGGTACTTTACTTTGTTCTATATTAGAACTTGGTTGATACACTCCTGCAAGTGATAAAAGATTTTGATTTGTATAATCATATCCCTTATTTTTTAATAATGTTGCATAAGATAATAAATCTATACTGCTTTCAAATATATGTAATGAATTACATTCTTCTGCTCCTAACATTCTAAAAGAATACTCTTTTGAACTCCCCTTTGCATCTCTCATTATTCTTTTTTCATTTGTACTTCTGCACCCTGCATATTTAATATTGTTATCATTATCGTACCCTAAAAATACTGCATTATTGGTTTTATTTTCTTGATAAATAATCTTTTTATTTATGCAATCATTTATTATTTCTTCGTCAATTCCTCTGTTTTTTAGATACTCTATAACTTGTTTATTGGTACTCGCTTTTTCTGGAATTACTATTGTTTTAGGTTCGTTTTCATTACTATATTGAGGTCTAATATATGTATCTATATTTCTATTTAATACACTTGAAACTGCCTCTTGTAATGTCATATTTTCTACTTTAATAAGATAATCAACTGCTGACTTTCCTGCTTGATGTGTTGAAAATCTATGCCATAATCCATTACTTATAATGACACTATCATGACTTTTTAAGGAATATGTATTAGTACCTTTTCTTACAAGTTCTGATGGATTATTGTTCATAAAATAAGTTAGTAAATCAATTTCTTTTGCTTGTTTTACAACTTCTTTTGGTACAAATTTAGGCATAATTTTGCACCTCCTTTTTCTTTATCTTGCATCTTTATTTCGTTCTTTTTTGACCTCATTATCTCTAATAAGGTCTATCGTATCATCTATTGAAAATTCTAAAGCCTCTCTTAAGCTACCATCATTAGATAGCCAATCATCATAGCATTCTTGTAATATATGTTCCCTTTTAAGTAATGTTTTAAGTTCGAATTTTGAATAATCTTTATCGTATGCTAAATAATCTTGTATCGTTTGCATACATGTTATTTTATAACTATTGTCTATTATTTGTTCTGCAGGTAGTCCCTTTAAACTATCTTTAAAATCTGTTAATTCCCTTTCTAATTTTTCAATTAACTTATTTTTTAATTCTTCATTTTCCATAATTTATCACACTCTCTTTCTTTTCTATTGCATAATAAAAAGGACAGATTTTTTAAATTATCCGTCCCTTTAAACTAGTTTAATTTTAACATTCCCATATTATTTAAATAGATTAATGCTTCTTTAAAACCTAATTTAAAACTTTCTTTTAACTCAATAACATCAAGTTCAGTTTCATAATCAAGTACATTAAGTATTGCATATTGTTCATCATCTCTTAAATCTATTGGTTCTTTTTCTTCTAAAAATGTTCTTACATTTGGGTATTTATACTTTAGTTCTGATATCTTTTTATTTAATGTTTGATAGTCTTCTCTATCTTTTAATGCTTGTGCTTTATGAACTTCTAAATACTCTAAAAAACCTTCTTCATAATTATCAAAAAAATTACCTGCGATTTCTTCCATACCTTTATTCTCCTATTTCCATCAATATTTTTTTACTATCAACTATTCCTAATTTGTAATAATGTTTACAAAGTAAGTCAGTTTCATTACCAATGGCAAGTTCAAATTTATTTAATTTATCAATTATTTGGTTTAACTTTTCTTCATCTTTAACTACTTTTTTAATCAAATAAATTAATTCTTCTTCTACTTTTAATGACTCTGTAAATTTACCATCAAGATTCTTTTTCTTTAATAGCATTGTTTCAAAATCATCACTTATTGAATCATATAGTTGATCTAAAATAGATCTATTAAATAATTCTTCCATTTCCTTATCCCTCCTCAAATTTATTCTAATATAATCTTTTGAATTTGAGAAATGTGCAAATTATTTAATTATAAATTTGACAGAAAAAAAGAGCAATATTTTAAATATCACTCTTAAAACTACTCTATAACTTGTAATTTCTCGCACACTTATTTTTCTATTGTTATAATCTTTGTCGCTACTTTCTCTACAAAAGTTGTATCGTGTTCAACAAAGATTAGTGTTGGATTATATTTTAAGATTGAGTCCTCTATTTGTTCTCTTGTTAGTATATCTATATAATTCAATGGCTCGTCCCATATATAAATATTAGCTTGTTCTGATATACTTTTTGCAATTAAAATTTTCTTTTTCTGTCCTTCGCTCATTTCTTCAATTTTAGTATCAAAATCTAATTTTGAAAATCCCATTTTAGATAACATTGCTTTAAAAATACTTTCATCTATTTTATTATCTTGTGAAAAGTTTTTTAAGTTTCCTTTTAAATAGTCTGTATTCTGTGATACATAAGATATTTTTAAGTCATTTGCTATTTTTAATTCTCCGTTATATTGTATCTCTTGACCTAAAATCAATTTTAATATACTTGATTTTCCTATTCCATTTTTTCCAACTATTGCAATTCTATCTCCATTTTCTACTTCAAATGAAACTGGAGAGAATATTATTTTTTCATTGTATTTTATTTGTAAGTTATTTGCTAAAATCAATGGACTTTTTCTACTTCCTATTGGAATTATTTTTAAACTATCATTTCTATCTATATTTTTTAATAAATTAGTTTTTTCATCTATTGCCTTTTCAATTCGCCCTTCCATAACTTTTGACTTTTTCATCATTTTAGCAGACTTATGTCCTAGGTAACCTCTGTCTATCTTTGATTCTGAATTGCTTGTTTTATATTTTGACTTTTCAACCTCATTAGACCATTTTGCAGTATTTTTTGAAGCAATTTCAAGTTTATTTATATCTTTTTGTAATTTTTCATTTTGCATTATTTCAAAATTATCTTGTCTGTCTTTATTTTCTTTCCAAGATGAAAAATTACCCTGCTGTATTTCAATATTAGTGTTATTTATAGAAATAATATGATTTACAACTTTATCTAAAAAAATTCTATCGTGAGATACTAATATAAAACCTTTTTTCTTTTCCAAATAATCAACTAAATTATTTCTTGTTTCTATGTCCAAATGGTTTGTAGGCTCATCTATAAGCAAGAAATTATTTCCTTTTAAAAATAAGCTAATTAAAAGTATTTTTATTTGTTCTCCACCACTTAATAAATTAAAATTTCTATAAAGAATTTCTATATCACTATTTAATAAATTCAATTCTTTTATAATTTCCCAATCCTCAACATTTGGAGCAATTTCATTTACTATCTCTATTGACATTCTATTTTTATTAGTTACTTCAAAAGGAAAATAATCAACATCTACACTTTTTGATATTGTTCCTCTATATTCATATTTTCCCTGTAATAGCTTTAAAAATGTAGTTTTTCCTTTACCATTTCTACCTATTAGTCCTAATTTCCAATCTGTATCTATATTAAATGAAACATTTTCAAATATATTATTAAAACTTCCATCATATCCAAAAGTCAAATTATTTACACTTATTAAAGACATTGTTCCTCCCTACAAATTACTATTTGTTATCCTATCATCATTCAATCATATTTAACTGTTCCCATTCTTCCATTTTTTCTTCAATTATATCTTCTAATCTTGATATTTCATCTTGAAGCTCTTTTAATTTTACATAGTCAGTACAAATTTCTTCACTTTGCATTTTATCTTTTAATAACTTTATCTCATTTTCTTTTTGCTGAATTTCTAATTCTAGTTTACTAATCTTATTTTTTCTTCTCGTCTCTTCTTTCTTTTTAAAATAGTCATTATTGGTATTTTTCTTTTTGCTACTCGACATCTTTTCTTCTAGTACATTTTCTTCGTTTTGTTCCTCTCTTTTTCTTCTATATTCTTCATAATTTCCCTCAAAGTATACGATTCCTTCTGGTTCAAAGGCTAATATAGAATCTGCTATTTTATTTACAAAATATCTATCATGAGAAACAAAAATTAGGCTTCCTTTATATTCCTTTAATATATTTTCTAAACTTACTTTTCCTAGAATATCCATATGATTTGTAGGCTCATCTAACAATAATAAATTTGCCTGTTTCTTAAATATTTTGCAAAGTTGTAGTCTTACTTTTTCTCCTCCAGATAAAACTTTGATTTCTTTGAAGACATCATCACCTGAAAATAGAAATGCGCCTAACGCTTGTCTTATTTGAGTTGTTGTTAATTGTTGAAATTCATTATAAAAATCGTCTAATATGGTGCTATTTACATCTTGAAATTCTAATTGTTGATCAAAATATTCTTTTTCAACATGATAGCCATATTCATAATCCCCACCTAATTTTGGTATAAAGCCCATTAGCGTTTTTAATAAAGTAGATTTTCCCTTTCCATTTTCTCCAATAATAGCAAGTTTCTGACCTTTATATAAGTTAAAAGATACTTCTGCAAGTAGCTCTTTTCCATATCCAATTTGTAAGTTTTTCGCAGATACTACTAAATTTCCACTCTCTGTTTTTACATCAAAATTTGTATGAAAAGTCTTCAAATCATATTGATTTGGTTCTTCTATTATTGTCATTTGCTCTATCTTTTTTAACTTTGATAATGCCATTTTCGCTTTTGTAGGTTTATATCTAAATCGATCTGCTATTGCTTTCAACCTCTTTATTTCTTTTTGCTGATATTCATAATCTTTTAGTTGTTTTTCATAACGTTCCTTTTTTTGCTTTTTAAATGCAGAATAATTCCCTTTATATTCTGTGATAGAAGCATATTCTATTTCATAAACCTTATTTACAATTTTATCTAAAAACATTCTATCATGTGATACAATAACAACTGCTTTAGGATAATTCTTTAAGTAACTTTCTAACCATTCGATAGTATCAATATCTAAATGGTTTGTTGGTTCATCTAATAATAAAATATCTGGCTTACTTAATAATAATTTTAAGAAAGCTATTTTTGTTTTTTGCCCTCCTGAAAATTCACTAATCTTTTTATTCTTGTCTTGTTCTGTAAAGCCGAACTTCTTTATTGCTATTTCATATTCTTTTTTATAGATATAGCCACCTATTATTTCGTATTCTTCTAAACTCTTACTGTATTCTTTGATTTTCTTGTCATCACTTTGATTTTGAAGTTGTTCTTGTAGTGTGTTTATCTTCTTTTCAAGCTTTAGTATTGGTTCATATGACTTTAGTATTTCTTCTAAAAATATATTCTCTGAATTTTCAAATTCTATTTGTTTTAAATAGCCAATCCTAGGGTTTCCTTGTTTATATATCCCAAACTTTTCTTCTCCAATTCCCTCTTCCAGCATTTCATTATTTACAATAGATTTTAATAATGTCGTTTTCCCACTCCCATTATTTCCTACAATTGCAATCTTATCGTTTTCCTGTATATCAAAATTTATTTCTTCCAGTATTGTGTCTGCACCATAGGATATTGCTCCATTTACTATTCTATAATTCATTTTTCCCTCTCTATCATTCAGTTTTATCTTTCAGTATCTTCTTCAAATTCTTTTACTCTTGTGTTTACACCATCAATAACTTTATATTCTCTTTTGGAATTTTTATAAATTTTTTTCTGTATTTCATCTTCTAAATTAATTCCTAGAATTTCAGATAATCCTAATAAATATATAGCGACATCAGCTAGTTCTTCACCTAAATCATCTTTCTTTTTTCTCCAAGCTTCATATGCTTCAGTAACTTCTCCATATGTTAAGCAGAATTCTTTATTTACATCTGTTATATTAAATCCTTTATCTACTTTATTTTGATATATTTCTTTTTGTAATTTCTTTAAATCTACCATTTTACTACCTCCATTTTAGATATTCTCAATAATTCCGTCTTTTTTCATCTTATCTATTATTTTAGCATAAACTCTATTTCTTGCCCAGGTCTCTGATGTTATTTCTAAAACCTTTTTTTATTCTTTCAAATGGGCTTTCATTTAACTTCATTTTGTGTAGCGTCTGTATCTCTCCTTATTTATAGATTTTGTTTCCATTTTTCTGTTACTTCCAAGAATACAATTTTTAAATATCTTGTTTGCTGTCATTTGTAATATCTCCATTCCCACTTACAGGAATTGTATCTCCTAAATATGTAGGCTCTGGCTTAAATATACATTTTATAAAATCTTTATCTCGTGCTAATATTTCTCTTATTTCTATATATATTTCTCCTACATATTGTCTTGGATCTGCTCCTACTCCATAGGCTTCCAATCCTAATTGGTTTGCAATATATAATGCCCTATATAAATGGTATTTTTGAGTTACTATTACTATTTTCTTTGCTTGAAAAATATCTTTTGCTCTATATATACTTTCATAAGTAGAAAATCCTGCGTGATCCATAAAAATATTCTCTGATGGTATGCCTTTTTCAATTGCATAATTTTTCATTATACTTACTTCATCATATTCTTTTCTTCCGTGGTCACCACTCATTATTATCTTGTCTGACGCACCATTTTGATATAATTTTATCCCTTCTAATAATCTATCTTCTAACATAGGGCTAGGTTTATCTCCCCATATTCCAGCTCCTAGAATGATTATACAATCTACATCAGATAATTCTGTATAATCATTTTCTTTGATAATTTGTTTATTTGTGGATATTCTTACATATAAATTTATTCCTAAAACAATTAGTGCTATTATAATAATAACTATTATTCCATACTTTAATAGTTTCTTCATTTAATCTTCTCCATAAATTACTATTTGATGAAATCATTATAGCATAAATTTAATTTTTTTACAATCTTTCTGGAGAATTTTTATCAGGAGATTTATCTTGTTTTTCTTCCTTTTCATCTCCTAACATTTCATGTTCATTTTCATTTATTTTTAATTCTGCATTTATTTCTTCTAGTTTTCGTAACTTTTCTTGTAATTCTTGTTCTTTAGGAAATTCCTTTTGAGATTCTTGTTTTGCATTTTCTAATTGAAAATATGTATTATCTAATAAATCTCTTTCGTGAGGAATATCTTTTGCAATATTCTCTAAACAATTATTTATTCTTGTTATATTTCCATTTACATCAGTTCCTAAATCAATAGAATATCTAAATTTATTTTTTAGTTTTAATCTAATATTTCTAGTTATTGAATCGAAACTCATCTCCATTGTAAATCCTCTATATTCTCCTATTTCTCGTGTTTCCATACTTTTTAAATCGTTTATACTTTGTAATAATCTCTTTCCTGCCTCTTGTTTTTCAGTATAAGTTATTCCATTTATTTTCATAGGAGAAAAACCATCTGCATTTGGTCTAGTGTATTCTTGTAATTTAATAGTATCTTCTTCCATTGCTCCAATTTTATTATTAAGTCTTGCTATTTCTTCTGGAAAGTATTTTATAATTTTATCTTGCAATGAGTATTTTTGATTCATAAATTCTTGTTTTAATAATCTTAATTTTGCTACATCAGTATCTAATGAAGTCTTTTCTAATATTTTAGGATTTCCTGTTGCTAATGCTTTTATTTCTCCATAAGTTAATGCTTTGTCATCAATATCTTCCATTGTTCTTGCAGGTGTTTTTGATGTCATTATTTGAGAAATGAATTTTTGCTTTTGCTCTACTAATTGATACATATAACTATCAAATGTCTTTTCAGTAACATAAGAATATACATATACTTTTTTGTTTTCATTCCCCTGTCTAATCATTCTTCCATTTCGTTGAGTCAAATCAGAAGGTTTCCATGCACAATCTAAATGATGAGTTGCAATTAACTTATCTTGAACATTAGTACCTGCACCCATTTTTTGAGTTGAACCCATTAACACTCTAACTTGTCCTTTTCTTACTTTACTAAATAATTCTTTCTTTTTAACCTCATTATCTGCCTCATGAATAAAAGCTATTTCATCAGGTGGAATACCTTTTTGAATTAGCTTTTTCTTTAACTCATTATATACATCTGTAAATTCTTCTTTTTCATAGCCTTTTAAGTCTTTTGGTGTTGATAAATCACAAAATACAAGTTGCGTTGATTTCTTATCACTATTTTCATTCCATATTCTATAAACATTTTCTGCACATGAATTTACTTTACTACTTTCTGAATCTGGTAATAAAGGATTCATAAGTCTTTGGTCTAATGCTAGTTTTCTACCCTCATTTGTAATTTTAAGCATATTATCTTCTGTTGCATCAACTGTTCCTGACCTTATTTTCTCTGCTCTTTCTCCTAAAGCCTTTACCATTTCTTGTTGTATTTCACTAGGTTTTACTACTACATTTATATTTTCAAATTCTGGTGTTGGCAAATTTAATGTTTCAGCAGTTTGAATATCTGCTACTTCTTTAAACATAGACATTAGCTCTGGTAAATTGTGAAATTTTGCAAATCTTGTTTTTGCTCTATATCCTGTACCCTCTGGTGCAAGTTCTATTGCAGTTACTGTTTCTCCAAATGTACTTGCCCAATTATCAAAATGTTCTAAACTATTTTCTTTTAGTCCAGAATATTGTAAATATCTTTGCATTGTATAAAGTTCTGCCATTGAGTTACTTACTGGTGTTCCAGTAGCAAATACAGAACCTTTGCCTCCTGTAATTTCATCTAAATATCTACATTTCATAAAAAGGTCGGAAGATTTTTGTGCTTCAGTTTGTGCTATTCCACCTACATTACGCATTTTCGTATATAAAAATAAGTTCTTATAATTATGAGCCTCATCAACAAATAATTTATCTACACCTAATTCTTCAAATGTTACAACATCATCTTTTCTTTCTTCCTTATGTAATTTCTCTAATCTAGTTTCTAATGATTTTCTTGTTTTCTCCATTTGTTTAATAGTATAGTTTTCTCCTCTGTTTGATTTTTCAGAGGCAATTCCTTTTGTAATATCACTTATTTGTTCTTCTAATAATGCAATTTGTCTTTCTATTGACATTGGTATTCTTTCAAATTGTGAATGTCCAATAATTACTGCATCAAATTCTCCTGTTGCTATCCTACTACAAAATTTCTTTCTATTTTTGGTTTCAAAGTCTTTTTTAGTAGCAACTAAAATATTGGCACTTGGATAAAGTTGCAAAAACTCACTTGCAAACTGCTCTATAATATGATTTGGAACTACAAATAAAGACTTATTACATAAGCCTAAACGCTTACTTTCCATTGCAGCTGCAACCATCTCAAAAGTCTTTCCTGCACCTACTTCATGTGCTAATAATGTGTTATTACCATATAAAACATGTGCTACTGCATTAAGTTGATGTGTTCTTAATTTTATCTCTGGATTCATTCCTACAAAACCTATATGAGAGCCATCATATTCTCTTGGTCTTATACAATTAAATTTATCATTATAAAGTCTTACTAAATGATTTCTTCTTTCTGGATCTTCCCATACCCAATTTAAGAATGCTTCTTTTATTGCGTCTTGTTTACTACAAGCTATTGCAGTTTCTTTTCTGTTTAATACTCTTTGTTTTCTGCCCTCATCATCTATAAATGTATCAAATATTTTTACATCTTTTAGATTAAGTGTCTGTTCTATTATTTTATATGCATTTATTCTTGATGTACCATAAGTTGTATATGCTTTTACATTGTTTCTATCATTACTTTTTCCATCAATATACCATTCAGCAGTTATATTAGAATATTTAACATGAATATCCCATCTGTTATAACTTGGTGTATCTAATAGTTCAAAAATAAACTTTCTAATGATTTCTGGTGGTATCCACGTTGAGCCTAACTTTATTCCAATTTCACTTGCAGTAAGGTCTTTTGGAATAACCTCTTTTAATTTTTCAACATTTATATTAAAACTAGAATCTTCTTTTGCAAATTGTTCTGC
>CAMEUC010000018.1 GCA_945937855.1 uncultured Clostridium sp.
CAGATGAAGATATTGATAAAGCTGTTAAAGATGCAGAAGCACATGCAGCTGAAGATAAAAAGAAGAAAGAAGAAGTTGAAGTTAAAAATAATGCAGAAAGCTTAGTATATAGTAGCCAAAAAACATTAGATGAATTAGGAGATAAAGTAAGTGGTGAAGAAAAAGCAAAAATTGAGGCAGAAATTGAAAATGTAAAAAAAGCATTAGAAACAAATAATACAGAAACAATCAAAGATGCAACAGAAAAATTAACAACAGTATTCTATCAAATGTCTGAACAATTATATAAACAAAATGCAGCAAACCAAGCAGCTGAAGCAAATGCAGAAGGTACAACATCAACAGATGGAAATGTATATGATGCAGACTATAATGTAGAGGATGACAATAACGACAATAAATAATATATGAGGTGTGAGGTGCGAAGTGTGAGGTGTGCTAATAGAGTAATGGTTACAAAGCCTGACTCTAAATGCACACTGCTCATATCCCACTTCTCACTTCAATTTTTAATTATTTGTGTAATATAAAAATATTATAGAAATAATTAAAAATAATTTAGGAGGATAAAATGGCACAAAAAAGAGATTATTATGAGGTACTAGGAGTTGCAAAAACTGCAACAGATGAAGAAATAAAAAAAGCATATAGAAAACTTGCAAAAAAATGGCATCCAGATGCAAATCCAGATAATAAAAAAGAAGCAGAAGAAAAATTTAAAGAAGTATCTGAAGCATATGAAACATTATCCAACCCACAAAAAAGAAAAATGTATGACCAATTTGGACCAGATGGCCCTCAAGGATTTGGAGGAGCAGGAAATGGTGGATATTATTCATATTCTACTACAGGTTTTGATGGGTTTGATGGATTTGGAGATTTTGGGGATATCTTTTCTACAATTTTTGGTGGAGGAACTGGATTTGGAGGAAGAACGACTGCTAGAACTAAAAATGGACCAAGAAAAGGTAGAGATTTAAAATATAATATAGATGTTTCTTTTGAAGAGGCATATAAAGGGGTAAAAAAGGAAGTAACAATAAGTAGAGAAGAAGAATGCCATGTCTGCCATGGAACTAAAGCAAAACCAGGAACAAAGGCTACAACTTGTAAGATGTGTAATGGTACAGGAACTGTAAAACAAACTGTATCAACAATTTTAGGGCAAATGCAAACTACTAAAACTTGCCCTACATGTGGTGGAGAAGGAACCATAATAGAAGAAAAATGTCCAGAGTGCAAAGGAAAAGGAAGAATAAAGAAAGCAGTAAAGGTAACAGTTAATATACCAGAAGGAATTAACGATGGGCAAGCGGTAGTTTTAAGAGGAGAGGGGGAACCAGGAACAAAAGGTGGACCAAAAGGAGATTTATATTTTGTTGTAATGGTAAGAAAAGATAGAGTATATACAAGACAGGGAGATAATGTACTTTGTGAAGTCCCAATCACATATACCCAAGCAACATTAGGAGCAGAATTAGAAATCCCAATGGTAGATGGCACAGTAGAAAAATATAAAATTCCTGAAGGAACTCAAAGTGGAACTAAATTTACAATAAAAAGTAAAGGTTTTAAAGCTGTAAATGGAAACTGGAGAGGAGATTTTATATTTACAGTTACAGTTCAAATTCCAAAAAAATTAACTCGGAGAACAAAGAGATTTATTAATGAAACTTGCTAAAACAATGAATGAACAACCACCTGTAAAGAAAAGAGGAATATTTGGATAATAAGAAGGTCAAGGAAATCCTTGACCTTTGCTGGACTTAAAATTATATCATATTATGTAAAGGGAATAAAGAATATGCAAAAATTTTTTGTAAAAGATAATCAAATAAGAGAAGATATAGCAGAAATTATTGGGACAGATGTAAACCATATTGTAAATGTATTAAGATTAAAATTAAATGATAACATACTAATATGTAATGTAGATAAAGGAAATAGTTATATGGCTAAAATTATAGATATAAATAGAGAAAAGGTAAAATGTAGTATAATAGAAAATATGGAAGAACAAGTAGAAGCCAAAATTAATATAACTATTTTTCAAGGTTTGCCTAAAGCAGAAAAAATGGAATTTATAATACAAAAATGTACTGAGTTACGGGGTGAAAGAAATAACCCCTGTACAAATGGAAAGATGTGTTGTAAAATTAGATAGTAAAGTTGCTAATAAAAAAATTGAAAGATGGCAAAAAATAGCAGAAGCTGCTGCAAAGCAAAGCAAAAGGAATAGTATTTGTAAAATAAATAATATAATTAATATAAAAAATATTTGTAATGTAGTACAAAATTATGATATAGTATTAGTACCATATGAAAATGAAGAAAATACTACATTAAAAGAGATACTTAAAACAATTGAAAATAAAAAAATTTCAAATATAGCAATTGTAATAGGTCCAGAGGGTGGTTTCGAAGAAAAAGAGATAGAAATGCTAAAACAAAATAATGGTAAAATTATAACTTTAGGTAAAAGAATTTTAAGGACTGAAACAGTAGCAATTGCAATGTCTAGTATAATAATGTATGAATTTGGAGAATTTGAATAATATACTTGACAAATAATAATGGAGGAATATAGTTCAAATGAAAAAGAAGGAACTAGAAAAATTAGATAAATTAAATGAAGAAAAAAAATTAACAAAAGAAGTAAAAGAAAAAATTACCAAAAAAGTTTTAAATAATTTTTTAATTGCAGTAGATATTTTGCTATTTTTTATAATTTTAATGATAATAGCTAGCAATTTAAATAAAGAACTAACAATATTAATTTATAAAATATCAAGTGTAATATTGCTAATTTTTACACTTGCACTTTTTGAAATAGCTTATAAGAAAGATAATGACGTGCTTTGTATTCATGGAATAGAAATGCTTAGCTTATCTATTATTACATTACTTACACCATATATTTTTATAGATAAAACAGGAATATTTACAAGTATGGTAGGAGTTTATTATACTGCATATTACATATTAAAAAATCTTGTTATATATAAAAAAGAGAAAAATAATTATTTAAGAGAAAAAAGTGATATAAAAGAAATTATAAAAAAAGAAAGTCAAGATAAATTGGCACAGGAGCAATATATTCAAAGAGAAGATGAGAGGAAACCTAAAAAAAGAGGAAGACCAAAAAAAGTTAATCATTAATAGTGAATAGTGGAGAATTATGGTCAGTTTTTGTCGTAAAATAACAAAAATTAAAAATATATTGAAAGGAAGGTATATCTAATGATAAAAAGTATGACAGGATTTGGAAGAAGCAAATATGAGATTGATGGTAGAGAATATTCCGTTGAAATAAAATCAGTAAATAATAGATATAGCGACATAAGTATAAAAATCCCAAGAAATATTAGCTTTTTAGAAGAAAAAGTAAAAAAACTTATTGGAAATACTATATCAAGAGGAAAAATAGATGTATTTATTAATTTCACTAATAATAGTGAAAGGGGAAAAGCAATAAAAATAAATACAGAACTGGCTAAACAATATATAAAAGAATTAAAAAAATTACAGAATGAAACAGAAATAATAGATAATATTAACGTAATAGATGTATCAAAAATGCCAGAAGTGCTTAATTTAAAAATTGAAGAAGATGATGAAGAAATGCTATGGCAGGAATTATCTGAAGTTTTAGATAACGCAATAACGAGTTTTGTATTAATGAGAGAAACAGAAGGAAATAAAATTAAAGAAGACCTAGAAGAAAGAATTAAACTTATAAAAGAAAAAATAGAAAAAATAAATGAAATTTCTACTGGACTTGTTGAGGAATATATAGTAAAATTAGAAAAGAGGGTTAATGAACTTTTAAAAACAACTGTTGTTGATGAGGCAAGACTTGCACAAGAAATAGTAATTTACTCAGATAAATGTTCTATAGAAGAAGAATTAACTCGATTAAGAAGTCATATATCACAGTTCTTAAATTTGCTTAATGAAAACATTCCTGTAGGGAAAAAATTGGATTTTCTTATTCAAGAAATGAATAGAGAGACAAATACAATTGGTTCTAAAGCTAATAGTTTAGAAATAACAAACCTAGTAGTAGATATAAAAACAGAAATAGAAAACATTAGAGAACAGGTACAAAACATAGAATAATATTTAAATTTATTCATGAAAAAATAAAATGTATGGGATGACGCCCTCGTCGTTCCACGAAGGAGAAAAAATATGCAATTATTAAATATAGGCTTTGGAAATGTTGTTTCTGCATCAAGAATTATTTCAATAATAAATCCAGAAGCAGCACCAATAAAAAGAATGATTCAAGAAGCAAAAGATGAGAAGACGGCAGTGGATGCGACTTGTGGAAGAAGAACAAGAGCAGTTATTGTTATGGATTCAGGACATATTGTATTATCTGCTTTGCAACCAGAAACATTATCAGGAAGATTAGATAAAGACATTGGAAACAAAGAAGAAAACAATGAATAATTAATGAGGTGAGAGGTGCGAAGTGCGAGGTGTGAACTTAGAGCTAGATTCCGAAATGTTTTCTATAAAAAAACACACTTCTCACAGCTTACTTCACACTTCGATTAAATATTTTTAAACAATTAATAATATTAAAAGGAGATGTAAAAAATGATTATCAAACCAACAGTTACAGATTTATTAAAAATTGCAGACAACAGATTTGAGCTAGTAATAGCAACATCTAAAAGAGCAAGAAAAATTGCAGAAGGAGAAAAACCTTTAACAAATGTAAAAGAAAGATCAGCAGTAACACTAGCAGCTAACGAAATTGTAGAAGGAAAGGTGAAAATAAAATGCTAGTATTACTATCAGGAGTATCAGGAGCAGGAAAAGATACAATAAAAAAAGAACTAATAAAAAGAATGGATAACGTGGTATCATTACCATCATATACAGATAGACCAATTAGAATAGATGAAAAACCAGGTGTGATGTATAACCATGTTACAACAGAAGAATTTGAAAAAATGATAAAAAATGGAGAATTATATGAATATAGTCTTCATCATAAACACTATTATGGAACATCTAGAAAACTTATGAATGAGAAAATTCAAAGTGGAAAAATAATAGTTAAAGATATGGATGTTAATGGAACAGAAAACTTAATAGAATTATTAAAACAAGATACAAAAGTGGTAACAATATTTTTAAGAGTACCAAAAGAGGAATTAAGAAAAAGATTAGAACACAGAAAGGACAAGCCTAGCATAAAAGAAATAGAATTAAGATTAAACAGATTTGATTATGAAGAATCTAAAATAGGAATGTATGATTATGTGTTAAAAAATAATGATTTAGAAAAAACGGTTCAAATAATAATGACAATAATAGAAAATGAGAGAAAGTTAGAAAAAACACCAGATTAAATTTTTGGTGTTTTTTATTATTTTTATAAATTAATATTTACACAAAAAAGATTTTGTGATAAAAATATATATGTAAAATTATAACCTAGGAGAAAAAATGTTTAAAAATAATAAAGAGGATAATAATTATATAAGTAAAGAAGAGGTAGAAAAAATATATGCATATCAAAAAAAGGAATTTGACTCTAAGATAGCTGAACAACAAAATAAAATAGATGAATTGGTAGACTATGTTTCAGCAAGGTTTGGGGAGGATTTTGCAAACTCTAATATTACTGAACAAGTGAAAAATCTCAATAATGATTTGAAAGCAATAGAAACAAAATATAAACTTGATTTAGAAGCACATACAAGAACATTAAAACAGAAAATAGAAAAATATAATGAGTATACTAGGATTTTAGAAAAAAATGAAAAAGATATAGCAAACTTAAGAGATTTATCAAATAAGAAAGATGAGCAAATATTAGACTTAAATGAGAGCCTACAAGCATATATACAAGAAGAAATGTTATATAAAAAAACAATACAAGATGAGTTTGAGGATACAAACAAAAAGATTAATAAAATAAATTACTTAGGAGTAACTAGCAAATTTGATAAGAAAATACACGATGAAAGTAAAAAAATAAATGACAAGATAAATATAATAAGTACTACTACTCGAGAAAATTCTAATATGCTAAATGATTTGGCAAAAAAAGTTCTAGAGACTAATAAAAGAGTAAATAAAAACATAACTGACAATAAAACTCAAATAAATGAATTAAAAGAAAACTTTGATGAAGATATATTAAAAACAAATGACAACATTAGTGAATTAAAAGAAATAATGGATTCAAAATTAGCAGAAGAAATTAACCAATTACAGGAAAAGAACAATAAAATAGACGAAACAATAAATAGTAATAATACAAAATTAGCAGAAGAGATTAATCAAGTAAAAGAAAATTACAATAAATTAGAAGAAACAACAAACAATAATAACATGAAGTTATCAGAAGAGATTAATCAAATAAAAGATAATCACAATAAGCTAGAAGAGGTAGCAAGCAGTAATAATACAAAACTATTGGAAGAGATTAATCAAATAAAAGAAAATTACAATAAATTAAAAGAAGTATCAAACAATAATAATACAAAATTAATAGAAGAAATTACTGAGATAAATTAAAATATTCAAAAAAATGAGGACATAGTAAATAAATTAAGTAATCAAATAACGGAAGCAAATACAGCTATAAAAGAAGATGTAAAAAATAACAAAAATACAATAAAGAAAATAAACGAAGAATTAAAAACACAGGTTGAACAACTGAAGAAAGAAACAGAAGATTCATATAAAAAAATAGAAACAGATGTAACAGAAAATAATAAAAACTGGGATTTGAAATTAGCTGAAATAACTAAAAACTTAGATGATTCTAAATTAGAAGTAGAAAATCTAGCAAATAAAGTTACATTAGATTTAGAACAAGCAAGAAAAGATGTGACAACTGAAAACAAAAAAATAAAAGCACAATTAAGTGAACAAATAAATAATAATGATAGTGAAAATAAAGCAAGTTTAAAAAGTATAGAAGAGACAATAGAAAACATGAAGAACACTATGAGTATTTCTATTGATAATGTAGGACAAGAAGTTTTAAAACTTAAAGAGGAGACAAAAGCTAATTTAGAAAAACAAGATAGTAATAATAATGATGTAGAGTTATTAAAAAAAGAATATAATAAATATGTATTAAAAATAAACAACGAATTAAGTAAAATTAATAAAGCAATTTTGAATATGCAAAAGAAAAATTTGGAAAATAGCAATAATTTACAAATTAAAATAAAAGCATATATTGATAATAAAATTGAAAAAGCTAGTAACACGAAAAACATAGAAGAACTTATAAATAAATTGCAACTTTCTATGTTAGAAAAAGAAAAATTGCAAAAAGCTGAAATGGAACAGTTGTTAAATAAAAAGTTAAGAGAAATACAAAAAGAAAATGAAAGAATTTTAAATAAAAAGATTGAAGAATTAAATAATGATTTTATTAGAAACAAACCTACATTCAACACTATTAAAGAAGAAAAATATGAAGAATTGCCAAAGAATAAGAAAAACATTTATGAACTTATAGATAGTAAACAAATATTAAAAAGAAGTGCAGCGAGCAAGAACCCATTAGATTCAACAAAAGAGGGAAAATCACAGATTTTAAAATTCTTTTATGATGATGACGATTTGAATTAAATATTTTTCCCGGTAAAGAGAAAAAACTTAAGCAAAACAAAGAGGACTGCTTTCAAGTCTTCTTTGCTTTTTACTAGTAAGAACTTTATGATATAGTATATATGTTTGGAGGAAAGTTATATATATGGGTACTAATTGGACGGAAAAACAAAAGCAAGCAATCTATGAAAAAGGAACAAATTTACTAGTTGCAGCAGCAGCACGGTAGTGGAAAAACAGCTGTGCTAGTAGAAAGAATTATAAATAAAATAACAAACGAAAATGTTGACATAGACAAACTTTTAATTGTAACCTTTACAAATGCGGCAGCAACAGAAATGAGAGAGCGTATATTAAAAGCGATTTACGAAAAGTTGGAAAAAGAACCAGATAATAGTAATTTGCAAAGACAAATTTTGCTATTAAATAAAGCGAACATATCTACAATACATGCATTTTGTTTAGATGTAATAAAAAATAATTTTTATCAAACAGATATATCTCCTAACTTTAGATTAGCTAGTGCTCCAGAAATAGAATTATTAAAAATGGAGGTTTTAGAAGAAGTTTTTGATAAATTGTATGAAGAAAAAAATAATGAATTTATCAATTTGGTAAATATTTATGGTGGATATAGAGATGACAAAGATTTAAAAGAGCTAATTTTAAAAATATATAAGTTTATACGGAAGTAGTCCATTCCCAAAAGAATGGTTGGAAGAGCAAACAGAAAAGTTCAATTTAGAAGAACATTTGGCAGAAGATTTCTCATGTACAGAATGGGGAAAGTTACTAATAAATAATGTAAAGGAAGAAATAACTGCTAGTATAAATAAATTAATAAATATTAGTTTAAAATTAAAAAATGAGAATGAGTTAAGTAAATTTTATTTATGTATTTTAGATGATATAGATAAATTACAAGAAATATTAAATGAAAATACTTGGGATGGAATGTATGCAAAAATAAGTGTTTTAAAATTTAAAACATGGCCAATAGATAAAAAAACTGTAATGGAGTTAAAGGATAAAGCGAAAGAAATTAGAGATGGCATAAAAAAAGAAATAAATAAGTTTAAAGAAAAAATATTTATATATAACTTTAAACAGGCCAATGAAGATATTTATGCGATGTATGAAATATTAACAGGGATTAAAAATGTCATTTTGACATTCATGGACGAATATCAAAAAGCTAAAAAAGAAAGAAATATTATAGATTTTAGCGATATAGAACATTATGCATTGAATATATTAGTAACAAAAGACGAAAATGGAAATTATATTCCTACAGAAACTGCAAAAAAATATCAAGAAAAATTTGAAGAAATAGCAATAGACGAATATCAAGATAGTAACTTAGTACAAGAATATATTTTAACTACAGTATCAAGAGGGAATAATATATTTATGGTTGGTGATGTTAAACAGAGTATATATAAATTTAGACAAGCAAGACCAGAATTATTTTTAGAAAAATATGAAAAATATTTAGAAAACAGTAGCCAAAATTGTGAAGGGAGAAAAATAAAATTATATGAAAATTTTAGAAGCAGAAAGAATATACTAGACATTACCAATTTAGTTTTTGAGAACATAATGAGTAAGGAGCTTGGAGATATAGAATATAATGAGGAGGAATTTTTAAATCAAGGTGCAGAATATGAAAAAATTCCTTTAAAAGTTAAAGCAGGAGGAAAAGCAGAACTTCATATAATAAATACATGTGATGAAAATAATGATTCAGAAATATTGGCAGAAGAAGAAAACGAAATAGAAATAATAGATAATATAGAACTAGAAGCCAAATTTGTATCAGCAAAAATAAAAAACATAATGGATAGTGATTTTTATGTATGGGATAAAAAACAAGGATATAGAAAAGCTACTTTCAAAGATTTCGCCATATTACTTAGAAGTACAACTGGGGTTGCTAATATATATGAAAAAGAATTAATGAAATTAGGAATACCAGTGTTCTGTGATACGGCAACAAATTATTTGGAAACAATAGAAATACAAACAATAATGAATTTGTTAAAAGTGATAGATAATCCAAAAATAGACATACCTCTTGTTACAGTTTTAAGAAGCCCAATAATAGGTCTTACAGATAACGAATTGGTAGAAATAAGATTAGAAGATAAAAATGTATATTTTTTTGATGCACTTTGTTTAGCCAAAGAAAATTTAAAAGAAGGAACATTGAAAAATAAAATAAACAAATTTTTTGAGCTACTAGAAGATTTTCAGGAAAAACAAGAATATTTAAAATTAGATGAATTAATATGGGATATATATGAAAAAACAGGATATTACAATTATGTTAGCTTAATGACTGATGGGGCTATAAGAACAGCTAACTTAAAAATGCTTTTCGAAAAAGCAAAAGATTATGAAGAAGGCAGTTTTAAAGGCTTATATAACTTTATTAATTTTATTGATAGAATTACAAAAAGTGGTAGCGATATGGGTGCTCCAAAACTTATTGGAGAAAATGAGAATGTAGTAAGAATAATGAGTATTCATAAAAGTAAAGGACTAGAATTCCCAATAGTGTTTTTGAGCAGTACAGGTAAACAGTTTAATTTACAGGATTTAAACCAAAGTATTCTTCTTCATCAGGACATAGGTTTTGGACCTAAATATATAAATTATGAAAGAAAAATAGAGTATAATACTCTAGCAAAAGAAGCAATAAAAATAAAAGCTAAAAATGAACTGCAGTCAGAAGAAATGAGGCTTTTATATGTGGCATTAACAAGAGCAAGAGAAAAAATAATAATAACAGGAATAGATAAAAACTTAAAAAAATCTCTGAAAGATAAAAAAGAATTATTAGAAGGAAACGATAAAAATAAAGGGATAAATAAATTTATTACTAAAAAAGCAAAATCATATTTGGATTGGCTAGAGTTTGTAAGTATATATGATAATAGAGCAAAAGACATTATAGATATATATGAACATAAAAAATCTGAAATGAAAATATTAGAAGAAGAAAAGACCACACTAGAGCTAAAAATTGAAAAAGAAAATAAAACAGATGACCAAGTAGAAAAAATGCTAAATTGGAAATATCAAAAAATAGAATTAACTAAAATAGAAGGTAAAAGCTCAGTAAGTAAAATATCAAAACAAGAGAAAGTAAAATATACAGTAGAGGCTATTGTACCGGAATTTATAAAGGAAACAGCAAAAACATTAACTGGTGCAGAAATTGGAACAACAGTGCATTTGGTAATGCAAAAGTTAGATTTCAAGGATGAATACAATTTAGAAAAAATAAATGAACTATTAGAAGAATTGCTTGCAAAAAAAATAATTTCTAACACAGAAAAAGAAGCGGTTCCAAAAGAAAAAATTTTAAAATTTACACAATCAGAACTGTTTAAAGAATTAAAAAATGCTAAAGAAATACATACAGAAGAACCTTTTTATATAAATATACCAGCAAAAGAAATATATGATAACAACATAGAAGAAAATATATTAATACAAGGAATAATTGACTTATATTATATAGACAAAGATGATAAATTAGTTTTAGTGGATTACAAAACAGATTATGTACCAGAAAATGACGAGAATTATCTAATAGAAAAATATAAAAACCAATTAGAATTGTATGCAAAAGCATTAAACCAAGCATTAAATAAAAAGGTTAGCAAAATATATATTTATTCTACGTATTTAAATAAAGTAATAGCAATCAAAATAAATTAACGGAACATTAACGGAAAGAACGAAATTTATTAAAAAACGTTGATTTTTAAAATAAATTGATATATAATAACTCACGGTAAAAAAAGAAAAGAAAGAAGGTTTGTTTATATGAGCAAAAAATATGTTTACCTTTTTAAAGAAGGAAACGCAAACATGCGTGAATTGCTAGGTGGTAAAGGTGCTAACTTGGCAGAAATGACAAATTTAGGTTTACCAATCCCACAAGGCTTTACAGTTTCAACAGAAGCTTGTACAGAATATTACAAGGATGGTAAAACAATTAATGAAGAGATTCAAAGCCAAATTTTTGCAGCATTAAAAGAATTAGAAAAAATGCAAGGTAAAAAATTTGGAGATACTTCAGATCCATTATTAGTATCAGTAAGAAGTGGTGCTAGAGCATCAATGCCTGGTATGATGGATACAATATTAAACTTAGGTTTAAATGATGTTGCAGTTGAAGGATTTGCTGCAAAAACTGGAAATCCAAGATTTGCATATGATTCATACAGAAGATTTATTCAAATGTATTCAGATGTTGTTATGGAAGTTCCAAAGTCATTCTTTGAAAAAATTATTGATGAATTAAAAGCTGAAAAAGGTGTTCATTATGATACTGAATTAAATGTAGAGGATTTAAAAGAACTAGTAAAAAGATTTAAAGAAGTTTACAAAAATGCAATGAATGGACAAGAATTCCCACAAGAACCAGTAGAACAATTAATGGGAGCTGTTAAGGCCGTATTTAGGAGTTGGGACAACCCAAGAGCAATTGTTTATAGAAGAATGAACGATATACCAGGAGATTGGGGAACAGCAGTTAACGTTCAAGCAATGGTATTTGGTAACATGGGAGAAACATCAGGAACAGGTGTTGCATTTACTCGTGACCCAGCT
Organism: uncultured Clostridium sp.; assembly: GCA_945937855.1. GTDB lineage: Bacteria > Bacillota > Clostridia > TANB77 > CAG-508 > UMGS1933. Next base: position 12,214 of record CAMEUC010000018.1, read on the forward strand.
ACAGGTGAAAAAGGTATATATGGTGAATATTTAATTAATGCACAAGGTGAAGACGTTGTTGCAGGTGTTAGAACACCACAACCTATAACAAAACTTGCTGAAGACTTACCAGAATGCTATAAAGAATTCATGGAATTAGCAACAAAACTAGAAAACCATTATCGTGATATGCAAGATATGGAATTCACAATCCAAGAAGGAAAACTATATTTCTTACAAACAAGAAATGGAAAAAGAACAGCTCCAGCTGCTATAAAAATTGCTTGCGATTTAGTAGATGAAGGAATGATTACTCCTGAGGAAGCAGTTCTTAGAATAGAAGCAAAATCTTTAGACCAATTATTACACCCAGTATTTGATAGCAAAGCTTTAAAAGAAGCTAAAGTAATTGGAACTGGATTAAATGCAGCCCCAGGTGCTGGTGCAGGTAAAGTAGTATTTACTGCAGAAGAAGCTAAAGAATTAGGAAAAGGTGGAAAAGGTGAAAGAGTAGTTCTAGTTCGTCTAGAAACAACACCAGAAGATATCGAAGGTATGGCTGCAGCTCAAGGTATACTTACAGTTCGTGGTGGGCGTACATCACATGCAGCAGTTGTTGCTCGTGGTATGGGTGCTTGCTGTGTTGCAGGATGCGGAGATATCAAAATAAATGAAGAAAAAGAAGAATTTGAATTAGGTGGAAGAGTATTCCATAAAGGTGATTATATATCTATAGATGGAACAACAGGAAACATTTATGGAGAAGATATCCCAACTCATGAAGCTGAAATTAGTGGAAACTTTGGAAGAATAATGGCATGGGCAGATAGCTTTAGACAATTAAAAGTTAGAACAAATGCTGATAACCCAAGAGACACTAAAAAAGCTGTTGAATTAGGTGCAGAAGGTATTGGACTATGTAGAACAGAGCATATGTTCTTTGAAGAAGAAAGAATACCAAAAATTAGAAAAATGATATTATCTGAAACAGTAGAAGCAAGAGAAGAAGCACTAAACGAATTAATACCATTCCAAAAAGGTGACTTCAAAGCTATGTACAAAGAATTAAAAGGATTACCAATGACAGTTCGTTATTTAGATCCACCTCTACA
>CAMEUC010000019.1 GCA_945937855.1 uncultured Clostridium sp.
TAAAAACCCCGACGAGATTTGGCGGTCGTCTTTTGATGTTTTTAATAAAGCAATTGCTCATACAAATTACAATTTTCCTTTCTCCTAGATTGTACATTTATTATACAATTTTATAACAAAAAGGTTGTAGTTTTTTCTACAACTTTTTCATTTTTTTCAATTCTTCTTTTTGCTCTTTGCTTATTCTATAAGACTCTCTTAGTTTTTGCAAGGTTTTATTATATGTAAAATCGTCTAAATGATTTTTGTCTTTTAAATATTTCATAGCCTTTTCATTATATTTTATTCCTATTTCTGCTAGTGTCCAAGCTACTGCCATCTTTGCATAATACCCATTATTTTCTATTTTATCTAATTCTAAAATAACTTTATCAACATATTCATCCACAATGTAATAGTCTAACATCATTATAACTGCAAATCTTACCTCAAATTCCTTGTCTGATTTTAAATATGGAAGTATAAATTTCCATACCTTTTCTTTGTCTTTTTCTTTTATCTTTAGTGTTGGACAAAATGTATCTGATATTTCCCAGCTGTCTATTTTAGGTACAAAGCGTTTTATTAATTCTAGTTTTTCATCTATATTTACTTTACTATACCCAATTATAAATCCCTCTAATAATACCTCTTCAAAATATGTGTTTTGTATGTTATCTAAATATGCTCTATAGTCCTCTTTTACCAATTCCTTTGCAAGATTTCTTAAAATTGGTATTCTAATTCCTAACATCTCTAAATTTGTGTCTGGGCATAATTTTTTATTAAATTCTCTATATTTTTCATCTTGTAATTCTAATAATTTATCTCTAATTTTCTCCACAATATATCCTCTTTTATAATTTTTATAAAATTATAACATTCTATATTTCTTAACACAATATTTCATTCTCATTTTTCTATTTAAATCCTTCTCCATATACCTCTCTTGCATTTGTTATTATTAAAAATGCCTTTTTATCAATATCATTTATTATTTTCCTTATTTGCCTTACTTCCCCTCTTGAAGCAACACACATTATAATATTTTTATCATCTTGTCTATACATTCCTTTTCCATATATAGCTGTTGTGCCTCTTCTTATTTTTGAATTAATTTCATCTGATATTTGTTGATATTTTGGAGATATAATTATTAACATCTTTGCGAAATCAATTCCTTCAAAGAATATGTCTAATACTTTTCCCATTATATATATAGCAATTGCAGAATATAGTCCTATTTCTATTTGTCCAAAAGCTATAGTACTTGCAATTACTATAATTGTATCTAGTATTACAATGATATTACCAGTTTTAATATTTGGTTTATACGCCTTTACTATTTGTGCAAATAAATCAGAACCTCCAGTAGAAGCATTTGCATTAAGCACAATTGATGTTCCTATTCCTGAAAGAATTCCACCATAAATACAAGCTAAAAATCCAGAATGTGTAGCAGTACCAATATTTTCAAAAAGGTTTAAAAACAATGATAAAGATATAGTTCCTACTATTGAATCTAAAAAAAATCTTTTTCCATTTTTAATTAATGCAAATATAAACAAAGGAATATTTAGTATGAATACCGTTGTACCTATAGGAAGCTTAAACAAATAATAAAATATAGTTCCTATACCTGAAAAACCACCAACGGATAATTGATTTGGCAACAAGAATAAATCTGTTGCAAAAGCCATCAAAGCTGTTCCAATTATTGTTTGTATAAAATTAATTATTATTTTTTTTAAATTAATAATTCTTCTCTTGGCTTTAAATTTCATAAAAACACCCATAATTAGTATGGATGTTTTTTATGTATTTATTCTTTTATAAGTGCAAAACTAATTTAGCTTATTTCTTTATTCTCTAAAATTTCAAAATTGGGATTAAAAAATACATTTGCTGATAATTCGTCGTTTAGATCTAAAAGTTGCTTTATTTTTGCAATTTGTATAACAGAAAACTCACTTTTCCCATTTAATTTGTTTGTTAAGGTATTATAACTAATACCCATCATTTTAGCTAAATAACTTCTTTTTATTCCCTTACAGGTCATTAATATTTTTACTCTTTTTCCTATTATCTCAGGATTCATTTTTGTCTCCTTTTCTTCTATGTTTCTTACTGAGAAACATAATATAATATTTTTTTCTTTTTGTCAACATATTTAATAATTTTTTTAAACTTTCATTTACTTATTAAAAATTACATGTTATAATTTGATTGATTAAATTTATGGGGGTTACTATGAATTATTTATTTCCAGAAAGATTTCAAGAATTATTAGCCAATAGTTCAATAACATATGATGAACTTATTAAAAAATTAGGTATAAAATCTAGAGGTACTATTACAAAATATGCAAATGGAACTATTAGAAATGTTAGTATAACTACAATTTGTAAAATTGCTGAAATATTTGAAGTCTCGCCTGTGTGGCTCGTGGGTTGGACTAATGATAAAAATTTTAAAATAGAAAATTAGTTATAAAAAAATCTAGTATATTTAATACTAGATTTTTTTGTATGTCAATTATTTCTTTTAAATTTGTATGAGTTTTCATCGACAAGAAACGACTAAATGCTATTTTTGAGAATAATAAATACATCCGCCAAATCTCGTCGGGGTTTGATTTTTCTTTTTTAGGCACCTCTAAGTAATCCCTACTCAGATTCTCCTAAAAAAGAAAAATGAAACCCCTGCGTTTGGCTACTTCAAATCAATCGTTTAATATAACCTACAAATTCCCATTTATTCGTCTAAAAAGTCCTTATATGTTTTTAAAATATTTAAGTTAAAATTTCCTGGTTTTATATTAGAATTTTGTTTTACTTTTACTTCTAAATCATATGTTTCTTTTAATTTTTTTAGGTTTTCTTTTTTGTGTCCTATTACATTATTTACATTTAATGGGTTTACCTCAATTTCGGCTTCTATTACTTTCGTGTTAAATTTTTTAATTTTATTTAATATATTGTCATACCATATACTATCTTCTACTAGTTGTCCAAATGCTTCATGATATGGTCCTGCCACTACTTCACTTTCTATGTTTTCAGGATTTGATATTAAATCTGTATTTTGAAGACCTATTCTTATTACTTTTATCTTTTTCTTTTCAAAGAAATAATATAATTCTTTGCAAGTTTCAACTGCTTGGGTTACTGTTAATGGTTCATATTTTCCATCTACGTAACTTTTCTCTAACTCTGTATTTTTTATTACTAGAACTGGATATAACCTAACTATTTTTGGTTTTAGTTTTGCTAAATCTTTAGCTGTATTTAGTTCATCTAGTCTTGTACTTTCTGGAAGTCCTATCATCATCTGATGTCCTAATGTAAATCGATATCTTCTAATTAATTTAGATGCCTTTTTTACATCTTCAAATGTATGTCCTCTCTTGCTTTGCTTTAAAATATAATCGTTTGTAGATTGTACCCCTAACTCAATTGTTTTAACTCCGTATTTTTTTAATAATTTTAATTTTTCTTTATCAATGTAATCAGGTCTTGTAGAAACTCTTATCCCAGTTACAATTCCTTTTTTGACATACTCATATGCTACTGATAACAATTCTTCCTGCATTCTTGTTTCAATTCCTGTAAAACTTCCACCAAAAAATGCGATTTCTTTTTCTATACTATCATTTTTAAAATTATGTAAAAATTGTTCTATAGTTTCCTTTACATCGTCTTTTGTAACATTTTTCATTTGCCCACTTATGCTTTTTTGATTACAGAATGTACAGTTATTTGGGCATCCTAAATGTGGTACAAATATTGGTATTATATATTTTTCTGACATTTTTATTTCCTTTCCAATTTTATTTCTTAATTCATCTGTTAAATTTGGATTATTGAAGTTTGAAGTGAGATGTGGGAAGTATGCTTTTATGGAATTTTCTTCGAAGTCCTTTCCTGAAATTCTCACCTCACACTTCTAACTTCTCACCTCAACTATCTTATTTATTCTCTAATCCATCTGCTAAAACTTTATGTGCTGCTTCCATTTCTGCTTGTTTTTTTGTAGAGCCTGTCCCTGTTGCAAGCTGCTTTCCATTACATTTTACTTCTGCTGTAAAAACTTTACTATGGTCTGGACCCTCTGCTTTTATAATGTTATATTCTATATGAACACTTCCATGCTCTTGCAATTTTTCTTGCAAAACTGTTTTGTAATCTTTTTTTCCTACATTTTTACTTGCAATTTCAATTGCCTCTTTTAAATTTTCTATTATAAAATTTTTTACACTGTCAAAGCCAGAATCTAAATACATGGCTGCGATTACTGCTTCAACACTATCTGCTAAAATTGCTGGTTTTTTGTTTCCTTTACATGCCTTTTCACTTTTACCTATAATTAAGAAATCACTAAAATTATGCTTTGTAGCTATTTGATATAAGCTTTCTTCACAAACTACTGTTGCTCTAACTTTAGTCATTTCTCCTTCTTTTAGTTTTTTATAATTTTTAAATAAGTATTCACTAGTAACAAACTCTAATATTGCATCTCCTAAAAACTCTAGTTTTTCATTGCTTTGCACTTTATATTCATTCGCATATGATGTATGTGTTAGTGCAGTTTTTAATAAGTCTTTGTCTTTGAATTTATATCCTATATTTTCTTCTAGTTTTTCTAATTTCATTTTTTCACCTCCTCTAATCATTCCGCCAAATCTCGTCGGGGTTTATATATTTTATTGTTTCATTGTACATTTATAATTGTTAAAAAATTTATTTTTAAGTATTTAGTAGCCAAACGCAGGGGATTATATATTTTATTTTTAGAGCGACTCCGGAGTGACCGCCTTAGAAAATGTTTGAACGCAAGTGAATTACATTTTCTTGGATGGGGCAGCGATAAAAATACAAATATATAATCCCCGACGAGATTTGGCGGTCTGTCATTAATATTTCAATAATTTTTTAATTTCATTATAAATCCTTTCTTCTACGTTTGATATTGCTATTTTTTCTGCATTTTTACTCATTTCTAGTTGTAGTTCTTTATTATTTAAAATTTCTAATACTTTGTTGTTTAGTATATCTTTATTTAAATCTTTATCTAAAATGATTTTCGCAGCTCCTACATCTGCTAAAACTCTTGCATTATATTCTTGATGATTTTCTGTTGCAAATGGAAATGGTATAAATATTGCAGGTTTTGCTAGTGTTGCGACTTCTGTTATTGTCATTGCTCCGCTTCTTGCAACTATTATATCTGCCAAATTCATTACTTCTTGCATATTATAAATATATGGTACTATAGCCATATTTTTTACATTATTAATATTTAAATTTATTTCTTCTAGTTTTTCTTTAACGGTATCATATTGTTTTTGTCCTACTGCCCATACGACATTGTAATTCTCATTTAGCCTTTCTGCTATCATTCCCAGTAGTGCATCGTTAATAGACTTTGCCCCTTGGCTTCCTCCAAATACAAGCACTATTGGTAAATCGTTTTTTATCCCTAAACTTTTCTTTATCTCTTCTTTTTGACTTTCATTTAAACTTATCTTTTTTAATTTTGTTGGTGTTCCAGAAACTACTACCTTTTTTGCTTTTGGTAATCTTTTTTTCGCATCTTCAAAACCAACTAACACTGTATTTACTTTACCTGATAAAAGCTTTACAGCTACTCCTGGATATGCATTGCTTTCATGTAATATTGTTGGAATTTTATATTTATTTGCAGCTGTCATTACTGGTCCACAAATATATCCACCTGTTCCTATTACAAGGTCTGGCTCTAATTTTTTTACTATTTTTTTTGCTTCTTTAAAACTATGTAATGTTTTTAAAATATTTTTTATATTTTCTAAATTTATTTTTCTATTTATACCATATGCTTCTATTCGCTCTAAATCATATCCTGCTCTTGGTACTAAATCATTTTCTAATCCTCTTATTGTCCCTATAAAAGTTATTTTTGCGTCTTTATTTTCTTGCTTTATTTTATTTGCTATTGCAATTCCTGGATTAATATGTCCCCCAGTTCCTGCTGCTGCTATTATAACATTCATTTTTTTCACCCATACTTTCTTTTAATATCTAAATATGTAATATTTCCGATGTGTGAAGTGCGAGCTGTAAGGTTCAAATTTTATGTATAATAAACGAGTCTTATTTACATTATTCTAAATTTTCTCTGCATGTCTTGAAATGTTCAGCAAAATTCCTACTGCACACAATAATATTATAAGCGATGTTCCTCCATAACTAAAGAAAGGAAGTGCGATACCTGTTACTGGCATTGAAGATGTAACAACTGCTATATTTATAATTGCTTGTAATCCTATTAAAGAAGTAATTCCAATTGCAAGTAAGCTTCCAAACATATCTGGAGCTCTCATACTAATTATTACACCTCTCCAAACGAATAGCAAAAATAGTATTATAACTGCTGCACACCCTACAAAACCTAATTCTTCTGCCAACACTGCAAAAATAAAGTCATTGTGTGGTTCTGATATGTATAAATATTTTTGCGTACTGTTTCCGAGTCCTACTCCAAAAAGTCCTCCGGACCCAATTGCATATAAACTTTGTATTATCTGCCAACCATCACCTTGTGGGTCTTGCCATGGATTTATAAAAGAATAAATTCTTGCTAATCTAAAACTTCCTATATGGAAAAATTTAGCTAAAATATACATTCCTCCAAGCAAACCACCTGCTCCAATTGAACCAAATAGAGCAAAATGTGAAAATTTTGTTCCAGCTGCTATCATCATAACCGATAAAACTAAAATTATTATTACAGATGCACTAAAATGTGATTGTACTACTAATAAAATTACTATTGGTGGAGCCATAAAACATATAATTGGTTTAAAGAACCCTTTCCATACATGTTTTAATTCATCTCTATGTTTGCTTAAATATACTGCGAAAAATAGTATTAATCCTAATTTTGTAATTTCAGATGGTTGTGCAGACCCAAATATAGGTAATTTAATCCATCTTCTTGCCCCATTAATTTCTTTTCCTAATCCCGGAACTAATACTAATAATAAAATAGCGACAGAAAACACATACACAATTTTATAGTATTTTTCATATTTTCTATAATCTATTTTAGAAATAATAAGCATAGCTACAATTCCAATGCATGCTGAAATTGCTTGTTTATAAACATATGTATAACTGCTTCCTGTTGTAGATAATGAAGATGGTGAACTTGCTGATAGTACCATTATAATTCCGCATACCTAGCAAAATTAGTACTATTATAAATAGCACAAAGTCAAATGATTTATTTACTTCTTTTTTATTTTTTTTAGCCTTTTGTACCATATTCTCCTCTTTCTTACCTTAAATTCCACAAAGTCCTATTATGCAAAGCATTAGTGTTAGTATACTAAATATTGAAACTACTTTATTCTCATTCCATCCAGATAATTCAAAATGGTGATGCAATGGTGCCATTTTGAAAAGTCTCTTTCCTCCTGTTTTTTTAAAGTATAAAACTTGTAATACTACAGATATTGTTTCGACTACTGGAATAGCTGCTATAAGCAATAGTAATAAAGGCATTTTTAAATATAGTGCCATTGCAGCTATGACTCCTCCTAATAGCAGTGAACCTGTATCTCCCATAAAGACCTTTGCAACATTTAAATTGAAAATTAAAAATCCTAAACATGCACCTACTATAATACTTCCAAAAACTATTATTTCTTTTACATCTAAAATAATTGCAATAACAGTTAAACAAGTTACTATAATTGCAGATACACTTGTACTTAGTCCATCTATCCCATCTGTTAAATTAACAGCATTTGTGGTAGCTAGAATTACAAATATCGCAAATGGAATATAAATCCAAGTTGAAACATTAACATATATTTTTAAAAATGGTATGTATGTTTCAGTTCCTAAGTTTAAAACCTTCATTATATAAAAAGTATAACCTACTGCAATTATAAGAAGCCCAAGCATTTTACTAGACGGTTTTAATCCTTTTGTATTTCTTAGAACAAGTTTTTTATAATCATCTATAAATCCAATTGCTCCAAAACCTATTGTTATAATTAATAGCGGTAATATTCTTTTTGCAACTTCTATCTCACTATGGTAATAATATATAATTCCGCCTATTGTTCCAATAATAATTCCTAATGCAATTATTATTCCTCCCATAGTAGGTGTTCCTTTTTTAGAAAAGTGAGATTCTGGTCCCTCTTCTCTTTCTATTTGCCCTATTTTAAACTTCCTTAATATTGGTATTATGAATATTGATAATAATATTGTTGCTATAAAAGATACAAACAATATCCTCGTTTGAAAATACAACTTTTGTTCCCCCTCACGCTTTTTTTTGGGCACCTGTGGGCAGTGCCCCTACGCTCTAAAGGCAATTTTAATTGCGTCTGCCTACAGGTCTATCCAATTATTTTTTTGATTATTTTTCTTTCGTCATATGGATATTTTTCACCATTTATTTCTTGATATGTTTCGTGACCTTTTCCTGCTAGCACTATAATATCATTTTTATTTGCTATTTCTATTGCATGTTTTATCGCTTCTGTTCTATCTACTATTGCAACATATTTACCTTTTGTTTTTATTATTCCTTCTTCTATTTGTTTTACTATATTTTCAGGCTTTTCTGTTCTAGGGTTATCCGATGTTATTATCGTAAAATCTGCTATTTTCCCAGAGATTTCACCCATTATCGGACGTTTCCCTGGGTCTCTATCTCCTCCACATCCAAATACAGAAATTACTCTTCCTCTAGTATAACTTTTTACTGCATTTAATATGCTTTGTAAGCTTTCAGGTGAATGAGCATAATCTATCATTATAGTTAGTCCTTTTTTGTTATCTACAAGTTCACTTCTTCCCGGAACTCTTACTTCTAATAATGCTTCTTTAATTTCTTCTGCATTTGCTCCTAAATTTTCTGCTATTGCAATTGCTGCTAATGAATTATATACACTAAACCTTCCTGGTATGCCTGTTTTTACTCTTTCATTTTTTCCACCAATTTTAACTTTAAAGTCTACACTAGAGTTTGTAACAGTTATATCTTTAGCAATAAAATTTGCTTCATTATCTATCCCATAAGTTCTTATATCACATTCTGGTAATATTTTTTTAACCTTTGCAACATGGAAATCATCATTATTTATAAAACTTGTTTTTGCTTGTTTTATTAATAATAACTTTGAGTTAAAATAGTCTTCCATATCTGGATGTTCTTTTGGACTAATATGGTCTTCTGAGAAATTTGTAAATACAGCATAATCAAATTCGCATCCATCAACTCTATGTAGTTTTAAGCTTTGAGAAGAAACCTCCATAACAACTGTATCTACTTTTTCTTCTACCATTTGGCTAAATAATTTTTGTAATTCTAAGCTTTCTGGTGTTGTTCTACTACTTTCTCCTAAATTTTTATTTCCTATGTAATTTGCGACAGTTCCAATCAATCCTACTTTATTTCCATGTTTTTCTAGAATTGATTTTAACATAAATGTTGTTGTTGTCTTTCCTTTTGTTCCTGTTATTCCTATTAGCTTAAATTTTCTAGATGGATTGCCATAAAAATTGCAAGCCATTTTTGCAAGTGCCACTCTTGCATCTGGCACCATAATAATACTAGTATCTTCATTAACATCTGTTTTTTTTAGTTTTGTTCCTTCTTCTATTACTATTGCTATCGCGCCATTATCAACCGATTGTTTTATGTATAAGCTTCCATCTACATCAAAGCCTTTTATGGCAACAAACATTCCATTTGGTTTTATCTTTCTAGAATCACTTTCTATCATATCTATATTTAAACTTAAATCTGCTTTTGCTTTTATTCCATCAATTCCACTTAAAATTGTTCTTAACTCCATTTAGCCACCTTCCCTTAGTTTTATATTACTATCATATTATATAATTAATTTACTATTTTGTATAGTTTTTTTAGGAAATTTTTAGCAAAAAAATAGAGATTAAAACTAATCCCTATTTTAATATATTCCATATTTTATATAAAATGATTATAAAATTTCTTTAACTAGAGCTTCCATTTTTTCCTTTGATTCGTCATTTAATCTGGTTTTTATTGTAACTACTGTATTGCATATTTTTATATCTTTCATATCTTTTATTAAATCTTTCATAAGTTTTGCTGCCATAGGTGCCCATGATCCATTTTCTATTATTCCTATTTTTCTATTTTGATAATTTTTATGTTTTAAATGTCTTAAAAATTTTTCTGTAGTTGGAAATAATCCTGCATCATATGTTGGAGAAGCAATAATTAATTTATCATATCTAAAAGCATCTTCAATAGTTTCTGCCATGTCATCTCTTGCTAAGTCACTTACAACTACTTTTTTTGCACCATTTTCTTTTAGCATTTCTTCTAGTTTTTCTACTGCTTTTCTTGTATTTCCATGAATAGAATTATATGCTATTAATACACCATCATCTTCTGGTTTATAGCTACTCCATATATCATATTTATTTATATAATAGCTTAAATTATCTTTTAGAATAGGTCCATGTAATGGGCATATCATTTTTATATCTAAGACTGCCACTTTTTTTAATAATTGTTGAACTTGTGCCCCATATTTTCCTACAATGTTAATGTAATATCTTCTAGCCTCACATGTCCAATCTTCTTCAGTGTCTAAGGTTCCAAACTTTCCAAATCCATCTGCACTAAATAAAATTTTTTCTGTTTGTTCATATGTTACCATTACCTCAGGCCAGTGAACCATAGGAGCCATAAAGAATTGTAGTTTATGCTCTCCTATATCTATAATATCTCCTTCTTTTACAACAACATATCTACTAGATAAATCTAAATCAAAAAATTGCTTCATCATACTTGCAGTTTTTTGGTTTAATATAATTTTCATGTCTGGATATTTCTCTGCTAATAATTGTATGTTAGCAGAATGATCTGGCTCTAAATGTGAAATTACTAAATAATCTACTTTTTTACCATGTAATGTTTCTCCTATATTTTCGAACCATTCATTAGTTGCTCTTTTATCAACTGTATCCATTACAACAATTTTTTCATCCTTAATTATATATGAATTGTATGACACTCCATTTGGAATAATATATTGACTTTCGAATAAATCTAAAGTCTTATCATTTACCCCTATATATTCTATTTTATCGGTTACATTAAATCTCATTTTATCCACCTTCCTCTTTTGTTAGAAGTATACCACATATTAGCATTTATTTTCAATATTTATATGTTTTCTATTTTTTCTTATTTATTTCTACTAAACTGTCAAAGAAATCATCTGTTAATTTCTCTTCCAAGATATATGTTCCATTTTTATATCTTAGAATATAATCATTCGAAATTACATCTTTAAGGTCTTTGGGAATATCGACTTCTTCAAAAATAACATTATTATTTTTATTTTGTAGATATGCACCATGTAAACTCAAATTAACAACTTGATATAAACAATCTTCTTCTCTATACTTATCTAGTTCATCATTTTGCTTATTTGCTATTTCCTTAACACTATCTTCAATTTTATTCATAATATCTTTGGTACTTTCTTCATCTATTATAAATTTATTATTAACTTTTTTAATAACTTTATCTACTGATATATTTTTAGGTAATTCTTCTTTAGATAAGAAAAACGAGTTTCGTTCACCTATATTATTAAATTCAAGAATTTTATAAGTATCTTTAAAATCATTTTTATATGAAATATAGTACAATTTTTCTTCATTTTCTAATCCTTTTGCATATTTTTGTAATATTTCATTACGTTTTGATATTAAACTACATGAAGAATCATATGTTAATTTATATTCTTTTTCTATATCTTCAATATTCATTGTTTTATTTTTTGCCTTTTCTTTAAAATTATTAGATAATTCTTCTATAAATCCATTTATTTCTCTTTTTACCTCCATATTTTTTAGATTATTTTCTAAATTCTTAAAGAAACTTAAATTCAATAAACCTCACTCTCCTAGTTATGTTATTTTATTTTTTGGAATTAATCTACCATTGACTAATAGTAGAAAGATAAAAGACTAGTGTAATTATAATATACTTTATTAAAAAATACAACAAACTCTCTAGATTTTTCAGTTTTCTAGGTTAATATTCAGCAGCCAACAAATTAATTTCACAATTTGCAAATAACAACTTATTTTAAATTTTGTAGGGGCAAGGCTCCTTCCTTGCTCTGGTTAGGGACTTAAGCCCTGCCCCCTACAGTTTTAAATTTTTAAGTACTACTTACTGAACTATAACTTTTCTAGAGAGCTTTTTCCAGTTTTATAATCTATATTAATTCCAGGTTGCACATTATATACGTACACATTAAAACATACACCTTCGCCATTATCTTCTACAGAATATGCTTCTATTTCCACACCACTTGCTAAAAGACTATTTCCTTTAAAAATTGGCGTTACTCTATATAAAACATGATTTTCCTTATTCTCTCTAATATAATTTGCCACTTGATTTTCAAATGGTAACATTCCCTCAACATTAAAGTACCTAGTTCCAGTAATTAGATTTAATTCATTTGCATTTTCTCCTGCTAATTGATGTCCTATTAAATGGCATCTATTATATAAATATTCTCCATTATATTTTTCTTGTTCCCACCCTGTTGGTTTTATATTACTAATATCTCCTCTTTCTTCTGTTGGCATTATTTCTTTACAAATATTTGCATATGCTACTCCGCATCTTCCTAAATCATCTAATTTACTGTATGTTTCAAAGCTTTCAGTTGTATAATCCTCTTCATTAAAATATGGTATATTATTATTTATAGTTATATAAATTTCATTTGTATAATCTGGAATGTCGTCTATATTAAAATATGTAACAACTTCATTTGTAGTAGTATTATTTAATGTATTTTCTATGTTTTCATCAGTATTGTTAAAACACGCTAAAATTGCACAAATTACAAATATTAATATAGCTAGCAATTGTTGTATTTTCTTTTTATTTTTACTTCTTCTTTTTCTCATTTGCTTCCTCAATCTTTCAAGGTCATTTTATCATATTTTGTATAAATATAACACATGTTTTAGTATTTTTTTCAGACTGTTTCTATGCTTTTTTGACGGAGAAAAAAATCATTAGATGTGAAAATATAATATCAGCCGTTTTGTATATTTTAT
>CAMEUC010000020.1 GCA_945937855.1 uncultured Clostridium sp.
AACGAAGTGAATTACATTTTCTTGGATGGGGCAGTGAGAAAAATAAAATATATAACCCCGAGGAGATGCGGCGGATATGAATAATAATTATAAAAAGGAGAATGGTAAAATGAAGAAAAAAATTTTTTTAGCAAGTATAGCATTAATAATAGTGATAGGAGTAATTGCTTATATGGCATATGGCTACTATCAAAAGCAAACATTAAAAGCTGAAAATCCAATAGTGACAATGGAAATAGAAAATTATGGAACTGTAAAAATGGAATTATATCCAGAAATGGCACCAAATACAGTTAGAAACTTTATAAAATTAATAAATGAAGGATATTATAATGGATTAACATTTCATAGAGTAGAAGAAAGCTTAATACAAGGTGGAGATAAAGAAGGAACTGGTTCGGGGGTAACAGAATATAGCATAGAAGGAGAATTTTCAGAAAATGGTCATACAGAAAATACATTAAGTTTTGAAAGAGGTACACTAGGTCTTGCAAGACAAGATTTTTCAATTTATTATTATTACACAGGAGATACAAGTTATTTAACTCAAGGGTATAATTCGGGCTGTGCACAATTCTTTATAACAGCAGAAGACTGTAGTGATAGTTTTGATGGATATTATTGTGCATTTGGAAAAGTAATAGAAGGAATGGATATAATAGACCAAATAACTAAAATAGAAACAATAGTAGAAACAGATGAAGAAACAGGAGAAACAGAAGAAACAACAACACCTGTAAATCCACCAGTAATTAAAAATATGACTGTAGATACATTTGGAATAAAATATAATGAGCCAAAGAAAATAATATATACAAACGATTAAGTTTTTGATAATTAGTAGATGATAGCCGCACGCAGGGGCTTATATATTTTATTTTTAGAGCGACTCCGGGGTGACCGCCTTAGAAAATGTTTGAACGAAGTGAATTACATTTTCTTGGATGGGGCAGTGATAAAAATAAAATATATAACCCCGACGAGATGCGGCGGATTTTTAGATTTAAAAAGAAAAGAGGAATTATTTATGGCACAGAAATCAATGGAAAAAATAGTAGCATTATGCAAAAACAGAGGATACATATACCCAGGTTCTGAAATTTATGGAGGACTTGCAAATGCATGGGATTATGGCCCATTAGGAGCAGAACTAAAGAAAAATATAAAAGATATGTGGTGGCAAAAATTTATAAAAGAATCAAAATACAATGTTGGAATAGATGCTGCAATAATAATGAATCCACAAGTATGGGTAACAACAGGACATGTAGGAGGATTTAGTGACCCACTTATAGATTGTAAAGAATGTAAAACAAGACATAGAGCCGATAAACTAATAGAAGAGTGGGGCTTTAAAAATGGTAAAGATATTTCAGGCTTAGATGGTTGGACAAATGAACAATTAGTAGATTTTATAAAAGAAAATAAAATAACATGCCCTAATTGTGGAAAACAAAATTTTACAGAAATAAGAAAATTTAACCTTATGTTTAAAACTTATATGGGTGTAACAGAAGATTCAAAATCTGAGGTATACTTAAGACCAGAAACAGCACAAGGAATGTTTGTAAACTTCAAAAACGTACAAAGAACAACTAGAAGAAGACTTCCAATGGGAATAGGACAAATGGGACGTTCTTTTAGGAATGAAATAACACCAGGAAATTTTATATTTAGAACAAGAGAATTTGAACAAATGGAATTAGAATTTTTCTGTAAACCAGGAACAGATTTAGAATGGTACGAATATTGGAAAAATTTCTGCAAAAACTGGTTATTAAGTATAGGAATAAAAGAAGAAAATTTAAGAATGAGAGAACATTCAAAAGAGGAACTTTGTTTTTACAGTAAAGGAACAACAGATATAGAATATTTATTCCCATTTGGTTGGGGAGAACTTTGGGGAATTGCAGATAGAACAGATTACGATTTATCAAGACATATGGAGGCTTCAAAAGAAGATTTAACATATTTAGACCCAGAAACAAACGAAAGATATGTCCCATATTGTGTAGAACCAGCTGTTGGTGTAGACAGAATATTTTTAACAGTAATGTGTGATGCATATGATGAGGAAGAAATTGCTGAAGGTGATGTAAGAACAGTGCTACACTTACACCCATCTATAGCACCATATAAAGTAGCAGTATTACCACTATCTAAGAAATTATCAGAAAAAGCAACAGAAGTATTTGATAAATTATCTAAAAAATATATGTGTGAATATGATGAAGCTGGAAGCATAGGAAAAAGATATAGAAGAGAAGACGAAATAGGAACACCATATTGTATCACAATAGATTTTGAAACTGAAAATGATAATTCAGTAACAATAAGAGATAGGGACACAATGGAACAAGTAAGAATAAATATAGATGAACTAGAAAACTGGATAGATAAAAAATTAGGCTGTTAATAAAAAATAACTAGATTTTAGAAATTAGAGGTTAGAATATATAAATATAATTTTTGATGTCGACTTTAGATTTGAGTGAGAAATAGAAATTGTTATATTAAAAAATGAGGGATGTTCATGGACAAAAGCGTTAGATTTTGGGCCTGAATGAAAGAGGCTCGTTTTTTATTATTACAATTTCTTTTCGAGCGTATTGATAAGGAGACGAAAAAATTATATTTATATATTAAAAATTTTTAATTACAAAAATTACAGAGGTGAAGTAATGCAAATAAAGTACAAAGATATAATTATAGATGTAAAGAAAGGCACAAAAGTTAATGAGCTTTTAAAAAAACAAATTGAAGAAAAAGAACTAAAACCAATAGCTTGTAGGTTTAATAATGAAGTAAAAAGATTAGATTTTGAAATAGTAGAAGACGGAGAAATAGAGCTTATTGATGTAACCAATAAAGATGGTATGAGGGTATATAAAAGAGGTCTTATTTTCATTGTATGTATGGCATTTAAAACACTATTCCCAGATGCTAAACTTACAATAGATTATCAACTTTACCATTCAATGTTTTGCACCATAGAAGGTATTACAATAACAGAAGAAATATTAAAACAAGTAAAAAATAAAGTAAATGAAATTATATCTAAAAATATACCAATAATAAAAAAAGTTATGACAAGGAAACAAGCAATAAAATTCTATAAAGATTCAAACGATATGAGGGGAAAACTACAACTAGAACTATCAAGAAGAGATATTGTAACACTATATTATTGTGAAAATTATTATAATTATTTGTATGGTGTAATGCCAATGTCTACGGGAGATATTAGAGAATATGAACTTGTAAAATATGACAATGGATTTTTAATTAGATATCCTAGTAGAAAAACCCCTGAAAAAGTTCCTGAACTTAAAGATACAACTAAATTATACAATGCTTTAAAAGAAAATGCTAAAACTCACAAAATTTTAGATATATATACATTACATCAATTAAATACTATTGTAAGAAAGGGAAATATAAAAGAATATATTTTATTAGATGAAGCATTACATGAAAAGCAAATTGCAAACATTGCAGATGCAATAGCAAGTAACCCTAAAATAAAAGTAGTTGCTATTGCTGGACCATCATCATCAGGTAAAACAACATTTTCTAAAAGATTAGGAATACAATTAAGATTAAATAGATTGAAACCAGTAACAATTTCTGTAGATAACTACTTTGTAGAAAGAGAAAACACACCTTTAGACAAAGACGGAAACTACGATTTTGAATGTATAGAAGCAATAGATACTAAGCTCTTAAATAGTGATATTATGAAATTACTAAATGGAGAAGAAATAAAAGCACCAACTTTTAATTTCCATACAGGACATAAAGAATATTTAGGAAATACAATGAAACTTGCTGATGATGAAATATTAATAATGGAGGGAATTCATTGTTTAAATGATGAACTAACATATTTAATTCCTAAAGAACAAAAATTTAAAGTATATATAAGTGCATTAACAGTATTAAATATTGATAATTACAACAGAATATCAACAACAGATACAAGATTAATAAGAAGAATGGTAAGGGATAAACAATTTAGAGGATATAGCGCTATGCATACTTTAGAAATGTGGCCATCAGTAAATAATGGGGAAGAAAAAAATATATTTACTTTCCAAGAAGAAGCAGATGCAATGTTTAATTCATCTTTTATTTACGAATTAGGTGTTTTAAAGAAATATGCGATGCCATTACTTAAAGAAATAGATAATAGTTCTCCACTATATTCAGAAGCAAAAAGAATATACACAATGCTTTCTTATTTTGAAACAATAGATTCAAAAGATATACCTGCAAATTCACTTCTTAGAGAATTTATAGGTGGGTCTGTATTTGAAGAATAGGAGAAAAAATGGAATCTTTATTCACTAAAATAGACGAAGAATTTATATGCGAAAACTGTGGCAAAAAAGTAAAAAAATTAGGATATTCTTGTAGAAATCACTGTAATTATTGTCTGCATTCAAAACACGTAGACATAAACCCAGGAGACAGGCAAGAAACTTGCCATGGAATATTAGAACCTATTGGAATAGAACTAAGTAATAAAAAAGGGTATGTAATAGTTTTTAGATGTAAAAAATGTGGACAAATTAGAAAAAATAAAGCAGCAGAGGACGACAATATGGATTTAATAATAAAATTAAGTGCGAAACAATATTAAATAATAATTTGTGTAAATAATTTGATTATTGAAAATATCAAAAGAAATCCGCCAAATCTCGTCGGGGTTTATATATTTTTTTATCAAGAAAAGTCGTCAGGTTTATAGGGTAATCCGGCAGCCGTGCCGGACGACCGTTTTCTTTCTAAAAAAATATATAACACCCTAGGAGCGGATTATTAAAAAGCTCAAACAAATTATATTACTCTAAATTTTCTAAAGCCTCAATTCTCTCATCTATACTTGGATGAGTATCTAAAAGACCAGCTTTTCTTTTCTTCTTATCTGGATTATCCTTAAAAGGATTTACAATATACATATGAGCAGTTGCATTATTTACAGAATTTAATTCATTTGGGTCAGCATCTAACTTCTTTAAAGCAGATATCAATCCTTGAGGATTTCTTGTTATTTCTACTGCAGTTGCATCAGCTAAAAATTCTCTCCTTCTTGAAATTGCCATTTGCATTATTTTAGCAAAAATAGGACCTAAAATTAAAAAGATTAGACCAATAACCATTAATATTGCAGAACCTTTATTATCATCATCTCTATCACGCCTTCTACCATAAAAACAAATCCTAGTAAACATATCGGAAAGCATTACAATAAAACCAACCATAACAGTGACCACAGCAGAAAGCCTAATATCATAATTTTTAATATGCCCCATTTCATGAGCAATTACTCCTTCTAACTCATAATAATCAAGTTTTTCCAAAAGGCCAGTAGTTACGCAAATAATAGCATGCTCTGGGTCACGACCAGTAGCAAAAGCATTAGGTTGTGGATCATCTACAACATATAGCTTAGGCTGACAAGGTAAACCAGAAGAAATCATAAGTGCTTCAAAAATATGCACTAATTTTTTATCTTCCTCTAAAGTAGCAGGTCTTGCTTTAGAAACTTTCAAAATAATTTTATCACTGTTATAATATGAAGCAAAACATGATAAAATAGAAAATAATAATGCAACAAAAATAGCCACAGGAGCACTAACATCAAAAGCTAAACAAATATAGTATAAAATCAAAGTAATCATTATAATAAAACCACCAATAATTACAAGGGTTTTATTCTTATTCTTTTTAATATCATCAAACATAAAATCACCTAACAACTATTATAGCATAATATTTATAAAAATAAAATATATAATTTATAGTTTCCTAATGAGACAAAACATATAAACAAAACTATGAAAAGAAACATAGAAAGATTTCCAGAAGACTTTTGTCTTCAATTAAGTCGGTAAAGAATTAAAGGAAATGTGGTTCCAAAATGGAACCACATTAGATAATATAAACATGAAATATAGAAGCGAGAAATATTTACCGTATGTATATACTGAACAATGGATATCAATGATTTAAGGGTTATTAAAAAATGAAACAGCAATTCAAGTAAGTATAAATATCATGAGAGCTTTTGTAGAAAAATGTAAGGGTAGTGATACTAATATCAAATAAAAGCAACATATCAAAAATAGATATACAAAAATTTAATAAAGAATATCCTGTTTTAGAAATTAGTAAAACAAATAAATTTCATGATAGATTTATAGTAATTGACAATAAAGAATTATACCATTGTGGAGCATCTTTAAAAGACTTAGGCAAAAAATGTTTTGCAATTAATAAAATGGGAAATTTAGAGTTTATAAATAAAATAATTTAAAAATCATATATTAGAAATATGTTAAAAATATGTATAACCTTTACTTTTAGTTAAGTTCATGTTAAAATAGTATTGCATTATAGGTAAATATTTGAAGGAGGTTTCTTACAATGTTGCGAGCTAATGAAAGCAAGTTTTCACTTTCCTTGGAAGTTAGACAACTGTGGGAAAGACTACAGATGCAAGGACGGACAGAAGAATTTGAAACAGAATTCTAGAAAACAAAACAGGGGATAATGGATGAGCAGGCCCTGAAAAGAAGAAACCAGGTAGCTGTTAAAGTTACCATAGAACAACGACCTGAAGATAACATGCAGCATGTATATATCGAAACAAGGTCGATAAAGATGTAAAACAAGAAGGGAGAATCATATGATTCTCCCTTCTTGTTAATCCGAATGCAAATTCTTTAGATATGTTAGAAAAAATAAAAATACATTGAAAAATGATATATTAGAAATACGTCAAAATTATCTATTGACAAAATCAAAAAATATAATATAATAAAACCATAAAAAATAGACTGACTGTAAATGATGTAGGGGCTTTTGTTCCACCCACTGCCCGCACATCGAAGGCAAGACCCAATACCAATAAAAAACAAAAATAAATGGAGGAATTAAAAATGTTAAAAATTAACGAAACAAAAAAGAAAATGTAGGGAAAAACTTGAATCCCACATCACACTTCACACATCACACTTCACAAAGGGGTATTACCCTAATAGCTCTAGTAATAACAATAATAGTAATGTTAATCCTAGTTGCCGTAACAATAACAATGGAAATAAATGGAGGGCTATTCGAACATGCATGACAAGCAGTAGGAGACACGCAAAACGAAATAGATAAAGAACAACAACTAGCAAGTGAACAAGTGACAATAGATGGACAAACATATAATACAATAGATGAATATGTAAATGGGACTGAAGGAGTTGACATTTCTTACGTAAATGTAGGGGATTACATAAGTAATTACCCAGTAGAGTATACAAATATTGGAGATAATATACGAGATGAATTTATAGGATGGAGAGTATTATCAAAAGAGACAGATGAGTCTGGAAATACATATGTAAAACTTATATCAGCAGGAGTACCACTAAGCTACTCTAATCCATTGGCACGGAGCAAATGTAAGTGTAACAAATTTAACAACAGGATTTTTAACAACAGAGATTGCCAGCACAGCAACAGATTATAAATTCTCTGAATGTGGATTTACAAGTATAGGAAATGATACTAATTTAGGAAATGTATTTGCAAATGCATTTACAGAAAAGGTGCAAGCATTAACAAAGGAGGATATAGATGCTGTAGTAGGTTACACAACTGGTGGAGAAACTGATGTAAGTGATTTGCAATATGCTGATCTCTTAGCAGTGCCTTGTAAAGGAGATAATTCATCTAATTATGCTGAAACATGGCTAGCTACGTCGAATGGAAATTACTTATGGCTCGTAGGTGAGAACGGTAAACTAGCATGCTATGCCAATATTGTTATCGGAGTTCGTCCTGTTGTATCACTAAAGTCTAGTGTTAAATTTACTCCTGCATCTAAAAAAATAAATAATACTACAACTTGGAAAATATCACTTTAAATAAGTATTCAAAACGAACTGTGTAAATTCAAGAAATAGATTCTTGAATTGCACAGTTTTTTTGTACAAAAAAATGAAGTTCACCCTACACCTTCTATTACCTGTTGAATTATAACATTAATAATTTTTTTATTGTTCAGTTAAGAGAATTAAATACTGTTTCCATGGAGTTATTACTGAATATCAACTATTTTTTTTCACAAATATTGAAAAAACCCTTTTAAATTTTTACAAAATAATATAAAATAAAACATAATGTAATTTTAGGAGTATATATGAATAAAAAATGGGGTTTTTATGAAATCGAAGAAAATATGGTGAAAGAAATTGCTAATAAACATGGAATTACAGAAGTTTTAGCAAGAATACTAATTAATAGAGGAATTACAGAAGATGAAGAAATAGAAATTTTTTTAGAGCCTAAAAGAAATAATTTTTACAATCCCTTTCTGCTACCAGATATGGAAAAAGCAGTTCAAAGAATTATAGAAGCAATTAACAATAATGAAAAAGTTGTTATTTATGGAGATTATGATGTAGATGGAATAACAAGTGTAACGGTTTTAAAAAAATTTTTAAAAGAAAGAGGCTTAGAGGTAGGGTATTATATACCAAATAGATTAGAAGAGGGATATGGATTAAATAGCCAAGCGATACAAAAGATAATAGAAGAAAAATATACATTAATGATTACAGTAGACTGTGGAATTTCTGCAATAAAAGAAATAGAAGAATGTAATGAACTTGGATTGCAAACAATAATTACAGACCACCACGAACAAGGTGAAAAAATACCAAATGCATATGCAGTTGTAGATGCAAAAAGAAAAGATAATTGCTATCCTTTTAGGGAATTAGCAGGAGTAGGTGTGGTTTTTAAACTAATTCAAGCTATTTCAAAAAAGCTAAATCTAGAAGATAAAGAATATTTAAAATATTTAGATATAGTAGCAGTAGGGACAATATCTGATATAGTTCCACTAATAAATGAAAATAGAGTTATTGCAAAGTTAGGATTAAAATTAATAGAAGTAACCAAAAATATAGGACTAAAAGAGTTAATAAATGCTTCAAATTATAAAAAAGTAGATTCTAGTATGATTTCATTTGGAGTAGCTCCAAGAATAAATGCTTGTGGAAGAATGGGACACCAAGAACAAGCTTTAAAACTATTTTTAACAGAAAATATAGTAGAAGCAAAAGAGATAACAAAACAACTTAATAAATACAATTTAGAAAGACAAGAAAAAGAAAAAGAAATTTACACACAGGCATTAGAAAAATTACAAAAAGAAGATCTTCAAAACATAAATACTATAGTTTTAGGAGGAGAACATTGGTATCATGGAGTAATAGGAATTGTTGCTTCTAAACTTACAGAAAGCTTTTTTAAACCTACAATATTGGTTGGATTTGAAAATGGTGAAGGAAAAGGTTCTGGAAGAAGTATACCAGGTTTTGACCTTCATGAGGCATTAAACTATTCATCAGATTATTTAGAAAAATTTGGTGGACATGCAATGGCAGTAGGATTAACATTAAAAAAAGAACAATTTGAAGATTTTAAGAATAAGTTTGAAGAAATAGCCCAAAAACAAGAAATAAAGAAATTACAACCAATTATAAGAATAGATGGAATAATAACTAAAAAGGATTTTAATTTTACAACACTTAATGAAATTAAAAAAATGGAACCATTTGGAGAAAAAAACGAAAGACCATTACTTTTATATAAAAACTTAAAAATTGATTCTATAAGAGCTTTATCTGAAGGTAAACATTTAAAATTAACCTTAAGAGATGAAAATACTATAATTGATGCTATTGGATTTAATTTAGGAGATTTAGCAGCCGAATTTTTAATAGGAGATAAAGTAGATGTTGTAGGAAGCTTAGAAGAAAATAGTTATAATGGAATAGAAAAGCTACAAATAAACTTAAAAGATATTATAAAATCAGTATAAAATGTATGTGTAGGATTCCATCCCTACACGATACATCTAAGGCTAGACATAATAAAAAGGGGGCAAAATTTAATGCAAGAACAAAATGAAATGAAAATACAAAGTATTATAAAAAAAATGAAATTAAATAATAGGAAATCTAATTCACATCTTATTTTAAAGGCTTATAATTATGCGAAAAACAACCACAAAGAACAAAAAAGGTTGTCTGGAGAAGAATATATAATTCATCCTGTTGAGGTGGCTGATATTTTAGCAGATTTAAAAATGGATGATGCTACAATTTGTGCAGCACTTTTACATGATGTTGTTGAAGATACACCAATAACTCGTGAAGATATTACTAGAGAATTTGGTGAAGAAATTGCTGAAATGGTAGACGGAGTAACTAAACTTGGGAAAATAAAATATGTTACAATAGAAGAACAGCAAGTTGAAAATTACAGAAAAATGTTTTTGGCAATGGGAAAAGATATAAGAGTCATATTAATAAAACTTGCAGATAGACTTCATAATATGAGAACACTATCATATTTAAAAAGAGACAGACAAATTGCAAATGCTAAAGAAACAATGGAACTATATGCTCCCCTTGCTAATAGATTAGGTATTTATTCTTTAAAATGGGAATTAGAGGATCTAGCATTTAAATATTTACAGCCAGAAGAATATAAAGAATTAATTTTAGGGATAGAAAGAAAAAGAGAAGAAAGATTACAATTCATAGATAAAATAATGGAGGAAATAAAACAAGCATTAAAAAAGGCAAAAATAACTGCTGAAATGACTGGAAGAGCAAAACATTTATATAGTATATATAGAAAAATGCAAAGAGATAATATTACTTTAGACCAAGTTTATGATTTATTTGCATTAAGAATAATTGTAAATTCTGTGAAGGATTGTTATGCAGCACTTGGGGTGGTACACGATTTATATACTCCAATGCCAGGTAGATTTAAGGATTATATTGCAGTACCAAAACCAAATATGTATCAATCAATTCATACTACCCTTTTGGGCCCAAAAGGTACACCTTTCGAAGTACAAGTACGTACTTGGGACATGCATCAAGTCGCTGAATTTGGTATTGCTGCACATTGGGCATATAAAGAAGCAAATAATAATAGAAATAAAAAATCGAATGTAGTAGTTACAGAAGACAAACTAGCATGGCTAAGAGAATCTTTGGAGTGGCAAAGAGATATGCAAGATCCCGATGAATTTATGAAAAACTTAAAAACAGAGCTATTTGAAGATGAAGTTTATGTATTTACTCCAAAGGGTGCAATAAAAGCTTTACCAAGAGGTGCAACTCCAATAGACTTTGCATACTCTATACATGCTGAAGTTGGTCATAAAATGGTAGGATGTAAAATAAATAGTAAAATGATGCCAATAATTACACCATTAAAAAGTGGAGATATAGTAGAAATTATTACATCTGATACTTCAAAAGGACCAAGTCGCGATTGGATTAAAATAGTAAAAAGTACAAGTGCAAGAAATAAAATTCAACAGTGGTTTAAAAAGGCAGAAAGAGAAGAAAATATTACTAAAGGAAAAGAAATATTAGACAAAGAAATTAAAAAACTTGGAATGAATCACAGCGATTTATTTAAGCCAGAATGGATACAGGCTGTTCTAAAAAGGTATAATTATAATTCACAAGACGATATGTTTGCAAGTATTGGTTTTGGAGCGATTTCTCCGAATAAAATACTAACAAGATTGTTAGAAGAATACAAAAAAGAACATGAAGAGGATACTATAGAACAAAAGATTCAAGAATTAGTAGAAACAAAAAATGTTGTAAAAAAAGTTCCTACATCTGGTGTAATTGTTAAAGGAATAGATAATTGCCTAGTAAAATTTTCTAAATGTTGTAATCCAGTTCCTGGAGATGAAATAATAGGGTATATTACAAAAGGAAGAGGAGTTTCAATACACAGAAAAGATTGTACAAATATAAAAGATTTGCTATCAGAGGAAGAAAGAATAATCGATGTTAAATGGTATGAAGAAGAGAAAAAGGGAAATTATAATGTCGATATTGAGGTTTTATCTAACGATAGAACTGGCTTACTTGGTGATATAGTAAAAGAAATTACAAGTCAAAAAATAAATATTATGGCTGTAAATACAAGAACAAATAAAGATAGAATAGCAACAATAGATATTACAATAGAAGTCCAAGATATAGAACAATTAAACAAAGTAGTTAAATCAATTAGAAAAGTTGACAGTGTATACGAGGTCAACCGTAAAAAATAAATAATATCAAAAGAAGGAAGGTAAAAAATGATACTTAAGAGAATTAAAGTTAATGCAGGCGGATTTATGGGAATAAACTGCTATATTATACAAGATGAAGAAACTAAAGAAACCATGGTAATTGACCCAGGAGGATCATTTAATAAAATAGAGGAAATGTTAAATGTTATAAATGCGAAAGTAAAATATATTTTATTAACTCATTGCCATGGAGACCATATGGGAGCAGCAACAATGTTAAGAGAAAAATATGGAGGGAAAATATTAATTCACAGATTTGATAGAGATGGATTAAGAGATCCAAGCATAAATTTAAGTTCACATATTGGTATTGGAGATGTTATTGTAGAAGAGGATGCAAGAGTAGATGATGGTGATATTTTACACGTTGGAGGACTAAAGTTTAAAGTAATATATACACCAGGACACACAATAGGGAGTATATCCTTATACTGTGAAGAAGAAAAAATGTTGTTTTCAGGAGATACGTTATTTAGAGGCTCTTGGGGAAGGACTGATTTACCAACAAGTAATTTTGAACAAATAATAAACTCGATAACAAATAAATTAATGAAATTACCAGAAGATACTATAGTATATCCAGGGCACCGGAAAATCAACAATAATAAAAGAAGAAGAACCAATATACTTGGAGCTAAAAGCAAAAGACTTTAATTAGGGGGTACTAATTTTATTTAAAACAAAAAAGTAGCCAAACGCAGGGGCTTTATATATTTTAAAAGCGAATTGTTCCGTGGGGACCGCCGTGGGCTGTTAAAGGC
>CAMEUC010000021.1 GCA_945937855.1 uncultured Clostridium sp.
ATTAATTCTATATTGTTTCCTTCTTGTACTTTTTCTTGTATTAGTTCAATAAAAGCTTGTGTACTTGTTACAATTGCTGTTTTTGCCTCTTCTTCAGTTTGGCCCTTTAAAGTTACTTTTACTGAAGTACTTCCTACTGTCATTTCTATTTTTTCTACTTCTTGATTGTCTATTAATTTTATAAGTTCTGTATAAGCTAAATCTTTTTCTTCTTCATTATTCTTTTTATTGTTCATTATTATAATAGAACAAGCTACTATACAAATTATAGCAACAATTGCTAATATTAAATAATATATTTTGTCATTATTTTTTGGTTTATCCTTCATATTGTCTCCTTTCATTTTTTTATTATTTATCAGCCTACCTTTTGTATGATATCCAATATGTTTTATCCATTATCAGGTTGGGGGTCTTGTGGAGATTTAGCTTTATCTTTGTCTTCTCCGTCTTTTTTATCTTTTTCCTCTTTTTCCTTTTGTCTCTCTTTTTCTTCTTGTTTCTCTTGTTTTAATTCTTCTTTTACCTTTTTTTGTTCTTCTAAAACTGCTTGTAATTCTTGCATATTTTTTATTATGTCTGATTTCATACTTAATAATACTGTTATTAAGTAAATATATGAAATTGCATTATACGCTAAATCAAAGTATTTAATAGTAATTCCAAATAAAATATTTGCCACACTATATATTAAATATAATATTATAGGTAATGTCATTGCATATATTGATATTTTAAATAAATCTGCAAATTTAAATGCTGTTTTTATTAATATATTTATAATTAAGCCTAGTATAGAAAGTGTAAATATATCTAATAGCAATATTATTGTATATGTCATAAAGTTTGTTACAAACATTGTCATTGCCAAAGTTACTAATAATATTGTTTTGTTTTGTGTTCCTAATATCTGAGATATATTTTCATTTGTAATTCCATTTAATTCACCATCTTGATAATAAATATTTTGCGAAAGATTTCCAAATTTTATAATCATTTTATTTTTTAATAAAATTAGTGAATTGTCATAATCTGTTTTTATATCTGCTGTTTCATTTTTATTCATTACTACTTGAAAATTTAAATCCTCAAAATAATACGTAAATTCATCTTTTCCTTCTATGTCCAATTCATTATTGCTAATTGTAAATTTGGGAAATTCTTCTTTAAATAC
The DNA here is from genome assembly GCA_945937855.1 of uncultured Clostridium sp. Taxonomy (GTDB): domain Bacteria; phylum Bacillota; class Clostridia; order TANB77; family CAG-508; genus UMGS1933. Next base: position 1,175 of record CAMEUC010000021.1, read on the forward strand.
TTTTAAAAACTTCTCGGTATAATTGTTTAAAATATAAACTAATGAAATTGTAATTACCAATGAAAATATAATTACTAATTTAAAAAAATACGAAAAAGCTTTTTTTAATGGTTCTTTTATAAATTTTTCATATTCATCAAATTTAAATATTGCTTTTTTTACTCTTGAAAAAAATCCTATTTTTGCTGATTCCATACCTTTTTCCCTTTCTCATTTATTTAATTTACTCATATATTTTTTTTATTCTACTATCCACATACAATGGATTAACATTTATTCTTACTTTATCTCCAACATTAACACTATCTTCTAAAATATCTATCGTCATGTGGTACATTCCTATTTTTCCTATTATATTATATATTTTTTCATTAATAGTAACTTTTAAGCACTGTTTTGTGAACAAATTGTGGATTGTGTGTTTTAGATTTCTAAGTTTATCCACAGTTCTAAACATATCTTCTCTTGTTCCTATATTATACCCATCTTTATAGCCAACTGGAACTATTGCTACTTTGGTTTCTTTTTTAGTTTTGTATGTGTTTAAATATCCCACATTAAAATCTTTAGGTAAAGTTTTTATCTCTGCAACTTGAGAATTTAGTTCTCCTATTTTTTTTAGTCCCATGTAATTCGTTGCATCTACTCGTCCTAAAAAAGCCGAACCAATTCTTGCACAATTTAGTCTCATTTCCGGATAGTTTATAAATGCAGGAGAATTGCATACATGTCTTAATTTTATTTTTATATTTTCTTTTTCTAGTGCTTGTACAACTTGTACAAAATTTTCGAATTGTTGGATTGTAGATTTGTTATTTTTATAATATGCTAAAGAAAAATGTGTGAATATTCCTTCAACTGTTATATTTTTATTTAGATTTTTTATTGTATTTATGATTAATTCTTTATTTCCATATAAGAAACCATACCTTCCAAAACCTGTATCAATTTTTATATGTGCATTTATTTTTTTACCTTCTTCTGCTATATTATTAGCAAGTTCCGCACTTTCCTTTGATCCAATTGTTATTGTAATATTGTTTTCTACCATTTGCTCTATTTCTTCTTTTATTGCTGTGGAAGACATGTTCAAAATATTTATTTCTTTATTTATATTTCTTAATTCCATTGCTTCCTCAGTTGTAGCCACTGCAAGTGTAGTTATTCCATTTTCTATTAGAAAATTAGAATATTCTTTCAAACCCAAACCATATCCATTGCCCTTTACTACTCCAATTATTGTGTATTCATCAGTGTTTACTTGACTTTTTATTATATTTATATTATGCCTTAAATCATTTTTATTTATTATTAATGTGTTCAAATTATTTCCCTCTTATCTTAGTTTTTATTTCTGCCAAATTTTTATATAATCTCTCGCTCATTTTGTATAATTTATATTTTATAGGTTTAAAGTTTATATATACTTCTCCTACAAACTCTGTAAACTCTGCATTAAATCCTTTTTTAAATCTATATAATCCATAATGTGGATCCTTTTCATCTACTATTCCTGTTACCCCTCTAAAATCATACATGTCTTTTTTATGTTCAATAGAATATTTTATCATTTCCCACTGTAATAAATAATTTGGCATTAAATTTCTATGTTCATTACTACTTGCTCCATATAAATACCATACTTTATTTCCATAGATTATATCTATAATTCCAGATACTGGTTGTCCATTATAATAAGCCATCATTAGTTTTAAGTGTTCTGGTGCTAACACATCATACATTTTTTGAAAATATGAAAGTGGTCTTATCATAAAATTATCTCTTTTCCCAGTTACTACCATAATTTTATGAAAATCTTTTAAATCTTCTCTTGTTCCCTCTCTTATTTCTATTCCTTTTTTCGTGGCCAATCTTACATTGTATCTTGTTTTTTGATGAAATGCAGAAAATATTTCATCTTCTGTTTTTCCCTTTATATCTAATCTAAAAACATATCTTGGTTGAATTCCATCACTAAAGTTTTTGCCTTTATCATTTATTCTAAATCCTAAGCTTTTTATTATTTTCTTAAATTCTTCATCATCACTTTTTATATCTGGTTCCATTCTTAGAGTAAATGCTTTATATTTCTTAGCAAGTTCTTTTAAACCATCTGATAATTCTTTTAGAACTTTCTCATCATGAATATCACAAATTGGTCCTCTAGAAGCATACATAAAATTACCAAATATAGGTATTTTTCTAATTAATACACTAATTGCTCCTACAATATTTCCTTCTTTATCTTTAGCTAAGACTACTTCATTTATCCAACTTTCTTTTACTTTGCCCCATTCTAATGATTGCTGAAAGTTGCATCTATCATGAGCTTCTAAAAATTCTTTATATTTTTTTTCTTCTTCCTTTGCTAATAATATCATTATTCCCTCCATTTTTTTCCAAAAGTCCGCCAAATTTCGTCCATTTTATATACAATAATAGTAAATTAAATTGATGAAGATTTGTAGCCAAACGCAGGGGCTTTATATATTTTAAAAGCGAGTTGTTCCGTGGGGACCGCCGTGGGCTGTTAAAGGCGCAAGCCTTGTTACAGCGCCGGTGGGAAGCAACGAGTGATTTAAAATATATAAACCCCGACGAGATTTGGCAGTCGTTTTCCATAATATTTTTATAGGTTAAGTTCAATTTTTTTACCCGTAGGAATATATTGTGTATACTTCACATGGCACATGTCTAGCATCTTTTTAGATGCCTTTACACTGTCTGTATCTTTATACTTATCATCCATATATATTATCTCTTTTATTCCAGATTGAATTATTGCTTTTGCGCATTCATTACATGGAAATAGAGCCACATAAACTTTGCTCCCTTTTAGAGATGTTCCTGTATAATTTAGTATTGCATTTAATTCTGCATGACATACATATGGATATTTTGTATCTAATACGTCTCCTTCTCTTTCCCAAGATATGTCTTCATCTGAACATCCTATTGGAAATCCATTATATCCCATTGATAAAATCTTATTATCTTGGCTAACTATGCATGCTCCTACTTGTGAGTTTGGGTCTTTGCTTCTTTCTCCTGAAAGAAGTGCAATTCCCATAAAATACTCATCCCAATTTATATATTTTTCTCTTTTTGGCATATTTTTTGCTCCTTTTATATTTTTTCGACTGTCATTCCTTCTTTAGAATCTTTAACTACATATCCTTTTTCCTTTAACTCGTCTCTTATTGCATCTGATGTAGCCCAATCTTTACCTAGTCTTGCTTGTTTTCTTTTTTCTAATAATTCTTGTATCTCTTCTGGTAATTCCTCTTCCTTTTTATAAATAGGTTCTTCTATTTTTATTCCAAGCACTTCATCAAATTTTAATAATAAATCTGCAAATTTTTTGCTTTTTATAGGATTTTTTACAACATCCCACACCACACTCATTGCTATAGGCATATTTAAGTCGTCATTTATTGCTTCATGGAATTTATTTTCATATTCCTCTATTTGTTTATCACTAACATCGTCTGTTCCATTTTTATGTTTTAAATATCCATCTTTTAATCTTACTAATGCACTTTGGCTACTAGCTAAAGCTTCCCAAGTAAAATTAAGTTTATTTCTATAGTGCGCTGTATAGCACATCATTTTAAAGCTAAGTGGATCATATCCTTTTTCCATTAAATCTGTTACTAAGTAAGCATTTCCTAAGCTCTTAGACATTTTTCCCCCATCTATTAGTAAATAATCGCAATGCATCCAGAACCTAGCAGGGACTTTTCCTGTTGCCCCTTTGCTTTGTGCAATTTCATTTTCATGGTGAGTTGGAATTAAATCAATTCCTCCTGTATGTATATCAAAAACCTCTCCTAGATACTTATTACTCATTGTTGAGCATTCTATATGCCACCCTGGATAAGCAAGTCCCCATGGACTCTCCCACTTCATTATATGATTTTCAGGTGCTTTTATAAATAAAGCGAAATCATATGGGTTTTTCTTTTCTTCATCTACTTTAACCCTTGCACCTGCTTTTTGATTTCTTACATCTATTCCTGATAGCAAACCATATTTATCTAGTTTAGATACATCAAAATATATTGCTGTTGAAGTTTCATATGCATATCCATTATCTAATAATTTTTTCACAAACTCTATCATTTCTTTTATGTGGTCTGTAGCTTTACAAATTATTTCTGGTTTATCTATATTTAATCTTTCAAAATCATCAAAAAACTTTTCTGTATAAAATGCAGCAATTTCTAAAGGTGTCTTTTTTTCTTGTTTTGCTGCTTTTATCATTTTATCTTCACCCTCATCTGCATCTGAAACTAGGTGTCCTACATCTGTTATATTCATAGCATGTTTTAAGTCATATCCATTATATTTAAGTACTCTTCTTAAAGTATCCATGAATACATATGATTTCATATTTCCTATTGTTGCATCTTTATATACAGTTGGTCCACAAGAATAAATTCTAACTGTATTTCCTTCTAATGGACTAAATTCTTCTTTTGTTTTTGTTAATGTATTATAAAAATATATTTTCATTGTTCCTCCTTTAATTTTACATGTTGACAGTTCGCCATCTATTAGCAACCTAAATAGTCATTATATTTACTTTTTTATTTTTCTACTATAACAGTTCTAGTCACAGATGCTTCTTTTCCAGTAGAATTTTTTACTGTATATGTTATTTTGTATTCTCCCGCAGTAATTGTATCTACTGTACCAGTTGTTACAATTTGACTTGTTAAATTTCCATCTATACTATCTGTTGCAGTCGCACCTGGATCTGTATATGTTTCCCCTACTTTAATTTTTATTTCTTTATTTCCATTTAATGTAATATGTGGATTACTTCTGTCATCTGCCCCATTTTCTCTTACAATTACAGTTCTAGTTACAGTGGCAACATTTCCTGCCGCATCTTTAACAGTATAAGCAATTTTATATGTTCCTGCTTTTTTAGTATCCACATTACCAGAGATTTCTATTTTGCTTGTTAAGTCTCCATCTCTATCATCTGTTGCAGTTGCTCCGCTCTTCTGTATAAGTATCATTTATTTTTAAAGTTATATTTTCATCTCCATTTAGTTTTATTACAGGTTTTGTTGTATCTGGCGAAGCTGTGTGAACAGTGCATACATCTTTTATAGTTAATGTGTATTCTGCGTCTTTTGCTGATTTCCATGCAGTATCTGTTTCTGCATTCGGTCTAGTAATAAATACTTTTGTTTCTTTATTAGGGCAGAAATCATTGGCAATCAAACCTGTATCAGTACATATATCCACACTTACATGGCAAGTACATTCTTGTGTAGGAACTGTTCCCTTAACAAAATATTCTGTATATGTCCAATCTCCTCTTGGATCTTGCTTACAAAGTTCAGTCGCAAGCATTCCTGAGCTTTTACATACAGTTGCTGTTACAACTCCATCTGGTCTTGTGCTTGAAAAATATTTAGATGCAAGACCTTCATGCGCAGATTTCATTACTCTTGACCATAATAAACCTGCTGGGTTTGTTCCACTCCATTTTACTTCAACATTATAGTCATATCCAAACCATGTTGCTGCAGAATAATATGGTGTAAATCCGCAAAGCCATCTATCATAATTATCATCTGTTGTACCAGTTTTTGCAGCTACACTCATTCCAGAAATTGCGCAATATGTTGCTGTTCCAGATTTTACTGGTTGTGTTAATATTTCTTTTACAACATAAGCTGCAGATTTTGACATAACTGTTCTCACATCTTGTTTAGTTTCCAAAACAACATTTCCATCTTTATCTGTTACTTTTGTAAAGAAGGTTGGTTCAATATACACACCATCATTCGCAATAGTTGCATATGCACCTGCCATTTCTAATGTCGTTACACCATTTGTTAAGCCTCCAAGAGCTAATCCGTAATAATTATCTTTTTCGTCATCTAATGTTGTTATACCCATACTCTTTAAAAATTCAATAGAATTTTGTGGACCAATTTTTAATATAGCCTCTGCCATTGGAATATTTTGAGATGTTTCTATTGCATATCTGGTAGTGCATAGTCCTCTATATCCCGTTGAATTTTTAACAGGTTTTGTTCCTATAGTTTTTGGCACATCATCAAATGATGTTGCTGCTGTTATTATTCCTTTTTCTATACCTGGGGCAACAACTGCTAATGGTTTCATAGAAGAACCGGTTTGTCTTGGGCTTTGAGTTGCACGGTTTAATCCAAATGATGTTTTTTGTCCCAATCCTCCAACTGTTGCAACTACGTATCCTGTTTTGTGATCAATAATTGTCATTGCAGCCTGAGATTCATAAGTTACTCCATCTACCGTAGATGTAATTTTATATTTATCTTGAGCAAATTCATTCTCCATAATATTTTGAATTGCAGTATTTTGAGTAGAATAGATTGTTATCCCACTGCTTGTAACATATAGTTTTGCATATTCATATGTCCAATCATTTTTTTCCATTAATTCCTTAATTACTTCATTTACTGCTGCATCTGTATGATAAGAATACACGTTTTCTATAATTTGACCTTTTTCAAATTTTAATCCTGCCTCTACTTCAGCAATTGCTGCATCATATTCTTCTTGATTTATATATTTACCAGGATTTTCTTTTTCAAGTTCTAGCATTTTTGCCAAAACAGTTTTTGTTCTTCTTTTAATTAAATCCATTTTTTCTGTTTTTTCTTCTTCTGTTTCATCTTCAAATGGGTTATATGAGTTTGGTGAATTATTTATACCAGCTAAAAATGCACTTTCTGCTAAGCTCAAATCACTAGCACTTTTGCTAAAGTAATAATTAGATGCCACCTCTACGCCATATGCTCTATCTCCTAAGAAAATTAAATTTAAATATAGTTCTAATATTTGGTTTTTAGATAGCTCTTTTTCTATATAGTAAGCTCTAGCCATTTCTTTTGCTTTTCTCTCCCAGCTTCTATCCTTTTCTTCTGTCAAGTTCTTTACCATTTGTTGTGTTATAGTACTGCCTCCATAACTTGCTGAGCCAATTCCAAATTTACTTAAAACCCATTTACCTGTTGCTGCAACTGTTCTTTTTACATCAACACCACTATGTTCATAAAATCTTTCATCTTCTATTGCAACGAAAGCCTTCGGTAAATATGGCGACATTTCTGATATTTTTATACTATCTCTATTTTCTTCTCCACTAAGAGTTGCTATTATTTCTCCATTTATATCTTTAACTACAGAATTCTCGTGTTTTATTGCGACCTCTGCCATATCTAATTTTGCTTCTTTACACATTGTATATATTTTTCCTATTACAATTCCTGCTAATATTAAAAAAATAATTGCTACTACAAAAAGTATTTTCTTTGCTATTTTCCAAAATTTAGTTTTCTTTTTGTTTTCTTTTTTAGTTTTCTTGCTTTCCTTTTTATTATTTGTTTTATATCTTTTAGTTCTTTTCTTTTCATCCATGGCTTTATCCCTCCATTTATTTACCTTTTTATTATATTATATTAACACATAAAATTCAAGAAAAATCTTGCAATATATCTTGTATATTTGTTACAATTTTAGCCCCTTCTTTTAATAAATTATTACTTCCGCTTCGCAGTGATATTTGTTATATTCCCGTGGTACTACATAAACATCTTTTCCTTGCTCCAAAGCATAATTTACCGTTATTAAAGCTCCACTTTTTTCCCTTGCTTCAATTACAAGCAACCCATCAGAAATAGCACTTATTATCCTATTTCTTCTTGGGAAATTATTTTTACTTGGTTTAGTTCCCAAAGGGTATTCTGAAATAATCAACCCTTTTTTATTTATTATTTCATGCATTAATTTAATGTTTTCTTTAGGATATACTAAGTCAATACCTGTTCCGATTACTGCTATTGTTTTTCCTTCTGCCAATAATGCTCCTTCATGTGCAAAGGTATCTATTCCTAATGCCAATCCACTAATTATTATTATATTATATTTTGCTAATAAATATGAAAAAGCTTGTGACATTGTTTTTCCATATTCCGTACAGGTTCTACTTCCCACTACTGCAATACTTTTTTCTTTTAATAAATTTTTATTTCCTAATATATATAATGCAATAGGTGCATTTTCTATGTATTTTAATTTGTCTGGGTATTCTTTATCACATATAGTAATTAGTTCTATTTTATGTTCTTTCATATATTGTTCATATGAGCTTAAATTTTTTCTGTTTTTTGAGTCTAATATTTGGTCTATTTCTCCGTTTGTAAAAATTTTCTTTAATTCTTTTTCTTCCATGCTCCATAATTTTGCTGGAGTATATTTTTTTAAGGTTTTTCTTAATTTTTCAGGGCTTATGTTTAGCTTTGTAAGCCATATCCAATATTTGATATCTTGCATATTTTTTCCTTTCTGCCCCACTTGAAAGTCCGCCGCATCTCATCGTGGTTATATATTTTATTTTTATCGCTGCCCCATCCAAGAAAATGTAATTCACTTCGTTCAAACATTTTCTAAGGCGGTCACCCCGGAGTCGCTCTAAAAATAAAATATATAAGCCACTCAAGTGCGGCTACTTTTTTGCCACTACAAAAATAATTTAGTGGTGATAAAATTACCCTAATTTTTTGCTGCTTTTACAATATTATTCATTAGCATTGCTATTGTCATCGGCCCTACTCCCCCTGGTACCGGTGTAATATATGATACTTTTTGAGATACAGTTTCAAAATCTACATCTCCGCACACTTTTCCTTCTTCATTTCTATTTATTCCAACATCTACTACAACTGCTCCTTCTTTAATCATATCCCCAGTTATAAATTTGGGTTTTCCTATTGCACACACTAAAATATCTGCTTGTTTTGTTAGTTCCGTAAGGTTTTTAGTTCTTGAATGGCATACTGTAACAGTTGCATTTTTATTTAATAAACATTGTAGCATTGGTTTTCCTACAATATTGCTTCTGCCTATTATAACTGCATGTTTCCCTTCTATTTCAATATTGTACTCACTTAACATTCTCATTATTCCAAAAGGTGTACAAGAAACAAAACAATCTTGATTTAAAGTTAATTTTCCTACATTTATAGGGTTAAATCCATCTACATCTTTTTCAGGTTTGATTGTTCTAAATGCTAAATTAATATCTAAATGCTTTGGTATTGGACTTTGAAGTAAAATTCCATGAACATCTTCTCTATTATTTAAATCATTTATTAGGTCTAGTAATACCTGCATTTGTATATTTGCATCTAGCAAATGTTCTTCATATTCAATCCCAACCTCTTCACAAGCTTTACTTTTATTTCTCACATAAATTTTAGAACTTGGGTCATCTCCTACCATAATTACTGCAAGTTTTGGAAAAATATTTTTCTCCTTTAATTCATCTACTTTCACTTTTAATTCTTCTCTAGTTTTTTTAGCTAGAGCCTTACCATCTAAAATAATTGCCATTTAATACATCTCTTCTCTTTTTTTACGGTAATTATATCACATATATAATAATTTGCAATTGTTTTTTAGGCATAAAAATAAAATGCACTGCCCCCACAGTACAAAATAATAGAGTGCCATTAAATTAATTGCGAAATTTTGTTCTTTTAATATTAATTTTTATAAATTCCTATGTTATACTGTCCAACATAGGAAATGAGGATAAGCAGATGTGGTTTGCCACTTTTTATTCACAACTTATGTTGTGAGTGAGGAGGTGGTGCTATGATAGAAGCTGTTTTATTAGAAATAATATATCTACTTTTATTTGGCTTAGTTGTCGAAACTATTATAGTATTTGCCTTAGTTATACTGGTTATAATTTTAAGCAAATAGACAATAAAAAAACACATCTGTAACTTGCCCAGTTCGGTGTGTTTTTTTACATATCAATTGGCAAACCACGTTTGTGGTTCTTCATTTCCTATATTTATTATACAAAGTTTTTAATTTTTTGTCAATTACTATCTTGTTTTTTTATATGTAGAACACATTTGGAGCTTCCTGTCAGATTTGAACTGACGACCTATTGATTACTAATCAATTGCTCTACCAGCTGAGCTAAGGAAGCATATATTTGTTAGGGCAAGGACTTAAGCCTCGTCCCTACAAATTTTACAATTATTTATTCTTCTGTCATTATATTTTTACTGGCTTTTTTTCTTATTCTTTGTATTGCATTATCTACTGACTTTACTGGTGCCTCTAATTTTTCTGCTATACTTATATAACTTTCTCCTCTAGCATATCTTGTTAAAACTTGTTTTTCAAAGTCACTTAATGTCTGGTCTATTTTTGTTTCTATGTTTTTATAATACTCTTTTTTTGTTATTGTGTCTAGCGGATCTTCTAAGACTTGTAGTTCTAATTTTTCTAATAATTCCATATCGTTCTCATCATCATATGCATTTGCATTTAACGATATTGATGAATTTAGTGGTATATGTTTTTGTCTATTAGATGTTTTTATTGCAGTAATTAATTGTCTTTCTATACACATATTAGCAAAAGATTTAAATGAACTTTCTTTTTGTGAATTAAAGCTTTTTACAGCTTTATAAAGTCCAATCATTCCTTCTTGTACAATATCTTCTCTTTCAGCACCAATTATGAAATATCTGCTAACCTTCATATCTACTAAATCTTTATATCGTTTTAGTAAATATTCCAGAGCATCTTTATCCCCATTTTTTGCCATTTCTGCTAATTCTTCATCTGTTTTATTTAAGCTGTCTTTTAATGAGAATGCTGTTTGTAAAACCATAGTTCTTCTTTTGCCTCCGCTTTTTGTTTTTTCTTATTATATTAGTAAAATCCTTTAGTGTCAAGAGTTTTATTTTATTTTTCTAAGATTATTGTTACTGGTCCATCATTTAACAAACTTACCTTCATATCTGCACCAAACTCTCCATGTTCAACTTTTCTTACTTTGTCTTTACATTTTTCTATAAAATACTCATATAGTTCATTTGCTTTTTCTGGTTTTGCTGCATCTGTAAAACTTGGTCTGTTTCCTTTTCTACAATCTGCATATAATGTAAATTGAGATACTATTAATAATTCTCCATCTATATCTTTTATTGATAAATTCATTTTTTGATTTTCATCTTCAAATACTCTTAAATTGCATAATTTTTCTACTAGGAAGTCAGCTGTTTGGCAATTATCTTCTGGGCCCACCCCAAGTAGAACTAAAAAACCTTTTTTTATTTGCCCTATTATTTTACTATCTACCTCAACTTTAGCATGACTTACTCTTTGTATAACTAATTTCATTATTTCCTCCTAAAAATTCACCTTGTATTCTATATCTTCCATAAACGGAAATAGTTCTAGTACTTTTTTTAATGTTATTATTTGTGTTTTGGGATGAGGATTTTTTTCTTTTACCGTTATTAGTTCATTTGAATAACAGTTTTTTTGTAATTTAGTTAAAATATATCTTCTTTCCATATATGTGTAATATATTTGGTATCCTTCGTCTAGTTCTTTCCATAAACGTTCTATTGTGTAGTCTTTGTCCATAAATTTTCTCCTATTTATAAATTTTGTTAGATTGTAATTTACGTGAGTTCTTTTAATAATCCGCTCCCAGGGTGTTATATATTTTAAATCGTTCGTTGCTTCCCA